>CAJOKY010000357.1 GCA_905235425.1 uncultured Selenomonadaceae bacterium | reverse complement strand
TGACATTTCACTTGGTCCTGAAATGAAATCTACCGGCGAAGTTATGGGCATTGACTACCATTACGCGCGGGCGCTGTACAAGGCAATTACCGGCGCAGGGATGAATATTCCGATTGAAGGTTGTGTGCTGTTCACCGTTGCCGATAAGGATAAAGAAGAAGTCAAGCAGCTTGCACGCGCTTTTTATGATTTAGGCTTTAAAATCGCGGCTACGGAAGGCACGGCTAAGGCGTTGCAGAAAATCGGCATTGAGGCGGAAATTGTCGGCAAAGTTCATCAGCGCAGTATTGATATCATTCAGCGCATTAAGAGCAGTAAAATTCACCTTGTCGTAAATACGCAGGCGCCGGGTAAACACGTTATGCGCGACGGTTTCAGAATCAGACGTGCGACGGTTGAACACGGTATACCCTGCCTTACCAGTCTTGATACTGCGTGGGAAGTTTTAAGAATGCTGACATTTATGCGCGACAGGCGGCTTGTATATTCGCTTGCCATTCAAGACTACGTAGGCGGCGGCGACGCGCTGTCTTAACATTAAAATAGAGGTGGTGCTTATGGACAGTTATAATGTTCAGCTGCATTGGGACGACGAAGCCAAAGTTTGGTGGGCTGATTCTGAAGATATACCTGGTCTTATTCTCGAAGATGAAACGGCTGACAAATTAATTGAGCGTTTACTTATTGCCGCGCCTGAAATTATTGAACTTAATGACATTGAAAAGAGACCTAAATTGAATTTTATTTGCACTCGGCAGGAGGATATTATTTTCGATTAATGGCGGAATATGAAAAGAAAGTAATGAGGTAAACATTATGAATCGCAGAGAATTTATTCAGCGTTCAATTTTAATGACGGCGGCTTTAATGTTGCCGCCGGTAAATTTTGTAGGTGATACAGTGTCGGCTAAAAATTCTTTGAAATGGTGGCAAAAGTCTATTGTCTACCAAATTTATCCCAAAAGCTTTTCAGACACGACAGGTAGCGGCACGGGCGATTTAAACGGCATTACCGCGCACTTGGACTATCTTAAATCTCTCGGCGTAGGTGCAATTTGGTTGACGCCTATTTATCCTTCGCCGCAGATTGACAACGGCTACGATATTTCAGACTACACGGCGATTGACCCTGCCTTCGGTACAATGGCGGATTTTGATAAACTCGTTGCCGAAGGGAATAAGCGTAATATTAAAATCGTAATGGATTTGGTTTACAATCACAGCTCCGACAAACATAAATGGTTCATTGAGTCGAAGTCAAGTAAAACCAATGCGAAGGCTGACTGGTACATTTGGCGCGACGCTAAACCTGACGGCAGTGCTCCTACAAACTGGCGTAGCATTTTCGGCGGCTCGGCGTGGCAATGGTGCGGAGAGCGCGGGCAGTATTATTTACACACTTTCGCGATTGAACAGCCGGATTTGAATTGGGAAAATCCCGAAGTTCGGCAGGCGCTTTTCGACGCGGCGAATTTTTGGATTGACAAAGGCGTAGGCGGTTTTCGCATTGACGCGATAACTTACATTAAAAAGCCGAAAATTTTTGCAGACGGCGCGGTTGACGGCAAAGACGGTATGTCGGCAGTTCACGCGGCTACGGCTAACACTAACGGCATTTTGGATTTTCTGCACGAATTTAAAAATAACGTTTTTGCAGGGCACGACATTTTCACGGTCGGTGAGGCTAACGGCGTCGCGGCGGAAGATTTGAAGTATTGGGTAGGTGCGGACGGCGTTTTTGATATGATTTTTGAATTCAGCCACACCAAAATTGCTATACCGAATGAAATTTGGTGTCGCCCTGCCGATTGGAAATTGACGCAGTTAAAAGGTGCGATTGACGACAGTCAAAAGTCTACTAAAAATAACGGCTGGTATTTGAGAATCACGACAGACCGCGCTCGGTAAATTACTATATGCCGAATAACGCCGATAAAAAATCTGCCGCGAAGGCGTTAGCAACGATACTTTTAACTCTGCGCGGCACGCCTTTTGTTTATGAAGGGCAAGAGCTGGGCTGTACCAATGTTGCATGGAGTTCGATTAACAATTACAACGATATTCAGTCACAAGCGCAGTATGAATTTGCATTGAATGAAGGCTTTACGAAGGCGCAGGCGCTTGACGCAGTTCACCAATTCAGCCGTGACAATGCGCGAACGCCCATGCAGTGGGATAACACCAAAAACGCGGGATTTACTACGGGGACGGCGTGGTTGCCGGTAAATGAAAATTATCCCGACATAAATGCCGACGCTGAGGATAAGGACGCCGATTCGGTTTTGAATTGGTATCGCAAGCTGTCAAAACTTCGCGCAGAAAATGAAGTCTTGACGGCGGGAAGTTATGAAATGCTTTTACCAAACAGTGAAGAAATTTTCGCCTTCGCGCGTACCTTAGGCAATAAAAAATTTATTACGGCGGTGAACTTTACCGACAAAACCGTAACACTGCCGCCTGAAATTCTGCGCGGTATGAAAACATTGGCAAGCACTGAAAAAAATCCCGATACCGCGAAGTTAAAGCCGTTTGAAGGAAAAATTTTATCCAGTGTTCATTAAGCTTATTTCAAAATATATGTCGCTAATCGTCATAATCGTTGCGGCAATCGCGCTGTTTCAACCTTCGACGTTTACTTGGGTTGTACCGAAAATTTCAATACTGCTTGGAATAATAATGTTCGGTATGGGGTATGACGTTGAAATTTCAAGATTTTCAGCGTATGGCATAATATATCCGGCTCAATCATAGCGAATTATTTTTCAAGCAAAAGGTGAAGTGGTATTTTGGAGAGAGTGTAATATTATGAGTGAAATTTTTGAGAGCGAAATAAAAAGCAACGTCGAAGTCGCGCCGACGATTTTTAAAATGGAACTTGACGCGCCGGAACTTGCCAAGACGGCTAAACCCGGTCAATTCCTTAACATAAAAATTCCGTCATATGAATTTACCTTGCGACGTCCCTTAGGTATTGCGTCAACCCAAAACGGCGTGAAAGTTTTTTATCGCGTGGTAGGTCGCGGTACAAAATTTTTATCTGAATTAAAAGCCGGTACGAAGTTGAATTACGTTGCGCCGCTCGGCAACGGTTTCAGTATGAGTGAACGCAGCAAGGTTTTATTGGTCGGCGGCGGTATGGGTCTTGCACCGCTTTTAAGTGTGGCTGAAAAACTGCGTGAGGCGGAAGTTTTAATCGGCGGCAAAAATAAAGACGAAGTGACTTTTTGGATTAAAGAATTTGCACGTTTGCCTGCAGTAGATATTATTTTTGTCACGACGGACGACGGCAGTTATCATTACGGGCGGAAAGGTTTTGCAACGGATTATCTGCC
>CAJOKY010000356.1 GCA_905235425.1 uncultured Selenomonadaceae bacterium | reverse complement strand
ACTAAAAATTTGCGCTTGAAAAATTTAGTACTGAGAAAATTGTTAATGCCTTTTGTAGCAAGTAACATTAATTTTTGGTCGGCGGGAATATTCAATTCCGCTATGTTAGGCAAATCTTTAAAAGGCGCGTCTATCTGCAATAAAAATTTTTTGTCGAGTAATCCACTTATTGAAAATTTGCCGTCGGCATCTTCCATTAAATTTTGGGAGGAACAAATAATATTTGGAAAAAATTTATCATAAGTAGAAAATGTCAAATAATTATCGTGTATATTTGTATCGATTGCATCACTGATTGATTTTAAAATATGAGTAAATATGATATCTTCGCCTGTAAAAAATAAAACGTAATCACCGCGTGCAATGTCCAATCCCTTATTCCATGCTTCAAATTTACTTGTGTCGGGATCTATTGTCAACAAATTGACGTTATTCATTGCCGCAACTTGTCGACAAAATTTTCTACTGTCATCTGTTGAAGCGTCCAGTAAAATTATTTCGTAGTTTCTAAAAAATAGAACCAAAATACTCTGTAAAGTAACACTTAATTTGGGTAAGCAATTATTTACGTAAACTATTATTGAAACCATTGGAGGCAAAGATAGTGAATATTCGACAGGAATTTTTATCCAACCTTCTGTAAAAACCGTTTCGCCAGCAAAACCGCCTCTATGCCATGTATACGGCGCAAAAACTTTTTTGTCGGGATTTTTATTAAGCCATGCGCCCCACCATGCAAAGGTACTGTTGGCAATTATGTTATGTTTACAAAGGCTCATAAGATATAGCTCTTCAAAGGAATGTTCACAACCTTCGACAAATTCCGTTGGTACGTCAAATTTTAAATTTTCCTTGCACCATTCTAAATCATCAGAAAAGATGAAAACCGTAAGGTTTGGAAAATTTTTCTGAAGCTCTTCGATACATACTTGATAATACCGTATTGGCAACACGCCGCGAGTATTTCTGCTGTAGCAAGTAAGATAATCTCCGTGACGAACGTGAACAGATACTGCGCATTCAGCAGATAAAATTTTTTCACGCCATGCGGCTGAATTTTTTTCCAAAGGTTTTTTTAAAGTAAATTCACTTCGGATAATGTCTGCAATATCAACAAAATACTTTTCACTGTGCCAGTTACCGAATAAAAGTTTATTGTCACCTACTTCAAATATATTTGGAATAAAAGAACCGGGAATACCATTGACAGGAAATTCTTCAATGAGTTGCATCTTAGCAATTTCTTCAGGCGTTGCAAAATTTTCTTGCACGTTGAAGTAATTCAGTTTGTAATGATCATGATGGCTGTTTTCTCTACCTTGCATTTTAGTTAAATCCAATTTCAGTTCTGTGTTGTATTTATATGCTAAGCAACGTCCGAAGGCGTATTGAAAAAGTTGGTTGCCAAGTCCGCCTGCTATTTGTACTATTATCATCTATATTTATTCCTCCCATAAAATTTTATCTTCAACGCCAACGTCGAACGTCGCCAATCTGCACCTCGATAACTTTTAAATCTGTTACGGCGTAAATTGTATGCTTAACGCCTGCAGGAATTTTTATCACGTCGCCTACTGTCACGTCTTTAAATTTACCTTCAAGATTAATACGTCCCGTGCCTTCAACAACAGTCCAAACTTCGACGCGGCGTTCATGGCTATGATAATTCATCTGATGACCGGCGTTCAGTATGACTTTTATCGTCAAATTATTTTCTCCCGCGTCAATGACTTGGTACGTTCCCCATGACTTTTCGGCAAAACGTACCTGTTCATGAATTTTTTCAGCCAACGGTTTCATGTAGCTGGATTGATTTTTATCGGCAACCAAAATGCCGTCGGGACTTGCCGCAACTACAATATTTTTCAAGCCCATTGCAATAATCGGCGTATCTGTTTCATTTATGACGTGTGAATTTTGGCAGGTGTTATCGAAATAAACTTTGCCGATATTTTGTTCGGACATAACTTCAGTTAAAGTATTCCAAGTGCCGACGTCTTTCCATTCGCCGGTATAGCGTACGACTTTAATATTTTTTTCATGCTCGACAACGGCGTAGTCAAAGCTTATGTCCGGCAGTTCGGCGTAATTTTGCAAAAGTTCGGCGTATGAATCACTTTTTAAAATGTCGCGTGCTTTATCAAGTACGTATGAAATTTTACATGCGAAAACGCCGCCGTTCCAAAGTCCGCCTTCCGAAATATATTTTTCCGCCGTCGCAAGGTCAGGCTTTTCTTTAAATTCTACAACGTCGCTAACTTCATCTTTAGACGCGGGAATTAT
>CAJOKY010000355.1 GCA_905235425.1 uncultured Selenomonadaceae bacterium | reverse complement strand
TTTTATTTGCCTCCTTAGATTTTGTAACCAAATTGTTTTATCTGTTGCACATTATAAACCTTTTGGTTGTAATGTCAACCCCTTTTAAAAACTTTTTTTAATTTTTTTTTAGGATTGAAAAACCAATAGGTTTTATGGTAAAATCCCGTTGGAAGGAGTGATAAAAATGAAGATAGCTGAATCACTGAAAAGATTCCGTTTGCAATTTGGCTATACTCAATCGGAAGTAGCAGATAAAATCGGCGTAATGCAACAAATGTATTACAAATACGAGGCGGGCAAAAATATCCCGTCTGCAGAAGTAATTGTAAAAATTGCCGCCGCTTTTAACGTGTCCGCTGATTATTTGCTGGGGTTAAGTGACATACCGAGCAATTCAACGGGCGAAGAAGTTTTTAAAGCCGCTATGGAATTCACGCAGATTGTCAATCAAGCGATTAATCGCCCGTCGATTAATCGCCCGTCGGTACATACTCCTTGAAAGTTACGTCAAGCTTGTTCGTCAAGACGTTGCCGCCGCCTGTCCAATGTAACACTGATTCTGAAACGTCGGTAATGACAAATTCGTTTTCGCCGTATACCGTATTTCCGATTATCAAGAAGTTAGGCTCGCCGCGTTGGCAAATGTCACGAAGTTTTAAAGCCTCTTCTTCCGGCGTAACGCCTAAGCAGGATATCAGCGTGATTGTCAAGGTGATTTCTTCCAATTCGCGGCTCGTAAATTCCAAAACCGGCGGGCGTCCGATTATTTCGTGACTTGCATATTTAGCCTTTGTCGTACGTTTATAATTGTCGAAGGTTATCACCTTCTGCGAACTGACTTCAAAGACTAAACTGCCAAATGCGCCAATAACCACGATATCACCCGCCTATAAAGACATTGTTTGAACCCTGAGCGACACTGCCGCCGCAACTTACGGCGTCGCCAACTCGCCCCGCAGGTATGCCGTTAATAAAGACGCTTGAACTGCCGGACGCTATCACGCCGCCGTGCGGCAAATGAATATCGCAACTGTGCGGTGGGTATGAATCACCAAGTCTACCTGCCGCTTTTCCATTCATAAAAACATTTTGGCTACCGCTTGATAAAGCACGCGGAGGGCAGGCGTCGTGCCCTGTGTCATTGTCTCCTACTCGTGTTGCCGCCGGCATATTTTCACCCCTCGTTAATAAAGATTTTTTCTCCTTTCAGAATCATATTTTTTTCCGTCGTTATCGTAATGTCTTTGTCGCATTTAATTTCAAGCGTACCTTTACAGTCAACTTTCAAGGCGTGTTCCTTGCGATTATATTCAATCGACGTACCGTCTTTAAAGTCTATCCTGCAGATATCTTGAGTATTGGCATTGGGCGGGCTTTTATCGTGAAAACGCGAGCCGATTATCCAACCTTCGCCCGTCGTGTCGGCATTCGTAGCAAAAAGACATAGTACGGTTTCGCCAATGTCAGGAAGGGCATACGCCTTATTATCCATAGCCCATAAAGTGATTATCGGTAATTCGGCGCTGACCATATTGTCTTTATCTTCAAATGTCACTCTCGCCGCTCGCCGCGTGACGCTCAGGAAATACCTCGCTTACAATGCCTTCTTTTACAATGTCTCTTGCGTCGCCTTCCATAATATCACCTACTAAAAAAGCGCCTGACTTCTTTCAGCCCGCGCCTTCTCTATTCGCTCGTTCGCTATATCGTAAAATCGCTTTTCCGTTTCAAAACCTATAAAATGTCGATTGGTATTTATCGCGGCAACTGCCGTACTTCCACTTCCAATAGTAGCGTCTAAAACTAATTCGCCTTCATTTGTGTACGTCTTTATCAGATATTCCAAAAGGTCAACAGGTTTTTGGGTGTTGTGTAGAAGTTTGCCGCTATAAGACATTACACTTGCAAATTTTTGAACGTCGCGGGGATATCGTCTGCCGTCGCTTATAGATGTTGTGCGTCCTTCTAACTGATAAACTCCGCCGGGATAAGTTTTGTGATTTCTTACATACGGCTTACCTTCAGTAAATTGCGGGTTATATGTCGGTAGTTTATCATAAAAAATCAAAATGTTTTCGTGCGCGCGGAGCGGCATTCGGTTAGAATCAAACCAGCCAACCGCTATGTTTTTTTCCCAGATCCACTCGTATCGAAACATTTTCAAATTAC
>CAJOKY010000354.1 GCA_905235425.1 uncultured Selenomonadaceae bacterium | reverse complement strand
CAGTTTCAATTCCAAAGCCTCAGTCAAAATTTCGTCGCCTCCTCGTCAGATGTCAAAGCGTGCGTTTTTGGCAATGCCGCAGCTGATTTTTTTTATGGGTTGCAAATTTTTTGGTTCTGAAATTTTTTTGCGGCGTTCAATCGTAATGACTGGTACCGAAATTTCTTCCCACGTTGCCCCACCGTGAACTTCACTACCTGTTGAACCTTTTTGAATAAATCGCGAATAATCCGCGAAAATTATTTTGCTATCATACTCCAGCGCGTTCGGAAAAATTTTCTCGTCGCCTGGTATCGCGTCGGCAAATCTGCCACTTTTGTAAATTTGTCGCCCTTCCGCTGGAAAAGCATTGTCGAATTTTGTTTGGCGAGCAAGCACTGCCAAACGACTTGTTCCGTGATCTGTGCAGAGAATTATTTTCTTATTCACGTCGAGCGCACGCAGGATTTTTTCTTTGAGAGTCATAAGAAATTCAAGTTCTCCCAAAATATTTTCGGGGTAAGTCCGGCTTTCGTGCTTCATCGTGTCGAGTTCGAGAATCTCGCCTGCGACGTTCTTGCCCTGCAAAAAATCTTTGTTGTTTCCGGTGATAGAAGGCAGATTGCACCGACCGACCCGATATTTGACAAAAAAATTTTCCGTGAGCAGTTCAAAATCTTCCGCTAAAAAATTAGTATACTCCGCGCCGAGACCGTCTACAAATAAAATGGCTGTATCGTCTGAATATTCTTCGGCAACAACTTGATTGCGTGATTGCAAAGCGTAAATATTCTTGCCTGTGTTCTTCGCTATTTCCGTTACGCGCCAATTAAAATCCTCCGTGAGATGATTTGTAACCTTCAGCCAACGATAACGGCGAAAATATTCTGCTTGCTCCGACGTAAAATTTTCGTTATCTGAGTCGGACAGATACTTCGCAAGCGCAGGGAAAATCCTTTGCAAAATTTCTCGTGCTGCGTCCAATTCGTTGAATCTGAATCGTTGCAACGTATCAAAAATCAAAAGACGTTCGGCATGAGAATTGTCCGTCAAAATTTTCAGCGCAAGTCGTTTGTCAGATTGGCGAACACGTTCAAGAAAACTTTCGAGCGGAAAAATTTTCATCAGCGATAAAATTTCTTGCCGCTCTTTACAAAGTTCATCAAAGCTTTTTTCGTCAGCGCAGGAGAAAATCAGCTCGTAAATTTTGGTGACGAATTCTTCCGGCGAAGAAGATTCTTTCGCACAACGAGCCACATAGCCAGAGTTTTTAAGCTTGCAACGAAGCCACAACAGCCATTTCTGAAATTTTTCACGCTCACCAAAATTTTTAAATGAACTCGTGCCGAAACCGTTAACCGCCAATGCTTTACAAAAAGCTTGTTCAAAATTTCCTGTCGTCGCAATCACTTCAGCAAGACGTTGCCAATCTTCTTCTCGTCCGAAATTTCTTTTTAACTCGGCGGGTAAAGTGTAATGGTGACGAAGCAAATCAAAGGCGCTGACGATAACTTTCACGTCGTCAAAAAATTTTTTGTCCTGTAAGTGGACGGCGTTTTCAGTATACAAAGTCAATGCTGCGTTCGGAGACCTCTCCCAGTATTGTAAATAATATTTGAAGTTGTCAACGCGCTCGCCACCGGTTTTAAATTTCATGGACTTTTGAATTATCGTCAATGAATAATCGTCCGTCATGTCCGTCGTACAGGACACATTCTTTTTGGCGCGGGTCAGTGATTTTCAGCGATAAGAAAAAACTTTTTAATCGGTACATCAAAAAATAAATTCTGAACGAGTACGTTTCGCCTTTGTACAAGTTCAGAAAGAGTTTTATTTCCGGCTCCGCTTGGTCGGGATTCACGCGCAAATATTCCGACAGCGGAAAAACACAAACAGTTTGCGTATTTTGTTGTAAGTTATTGCGTAGTTTCCGCAGATTTGGAAAAGTATCATCGCCAGTGCAATAGTCCGATAGAAAAATAAAATCCGTCGTCAACGTGCTCAGAAAATTTTTCATCTCGAACCAATCGTCCAGAGAATCGACGTTGATGAATCGTACGGGGCTGAAAGAACTTTTTCCCATGTCACATTGCAAAAAGTTTTTCAATTCGTCGTGAGTCTCAAAAGTAATCATCGCGCTTACCTCAAGAATTTTTCAAAACCCGAATTCCCAATAGTGTATCTTTGACAATAAGTTCCTCAAGATATTTCTGCGCTTCTTCGGCGGATAACTCA
>CAJOKY010000353.1 GCA_905235425.1 uncultured Selenomonadaceae bacterium | reverse complement strand
GGCATTGAGACGCTGAAAATTTTAATTGACACGCCGAATTTCACTGAAGATTTAACTAAAAAAACTTCCACGCTTGTCAACGGCTTGAAAGACAAGGCGAAAGTTGCGGGAGTTGCGGTACAAATTCCGCAGGCAGGCTCAATGTTCGGAATATTTTTTTCTGCGCGTGAGGTTACTAATTATGAAGACGCGGCGGCGGCAGATCAGAATAAATTTAAGCGTTGGTTTATGTCGATGCTTGAAAAGAATATTTATCTTGCGCCTTCGCAGTTTGAAACGCTTTTTATGTCGAGTGCGCATACAGATGAAGATATTGCGCGGACTATCGACGCGGCGGAGTTTAGGGATTAGCTATTAGCTGTTAGCTATTAGCTGTTAGCTATTAGCTGTTAGCGATTAGCGATTAGCTGTTAGGGATTAGTAAATAGGGGCTGTTGAATAAATCTAATTTTTAAAAGCCGAAATTTTTGTAAACGCCGGATTAGGTGGGGCGCACAAGGACGTGCGCCCGTCCGCGCAAACGACGTGATGTCGTTTCAGCGGACATGTTTTCTTTGTTACTTTCTTTTGCGCCAAAAGAAAGTAAGTATTAAAAACTTTTTTATTATATGAATTAAAATTATTCAACAAGCCCTAGCTCCTAACCCCCTAGCCCCTAATATCCATACCTTTTGCGATTGAATACTAATATCGTAACGGAAATGGTAACCGCCATAATGTCCGCGCCGACCATTGAAAACCATATGCCGTTCAATCCCCATATAAGCGGGAAAATTAAAACGGCGACAATTTCAAATATCAATCTCAAGCCGGAAATAAGCGCCGAAAGTAAGCCATTGTTGAGCGCCGTGAAAAATGCCGAAATGAAAATTGCGATTCCCATAAACAAAAATGCAAAAGAAAAAATTCTCAATGCATAAACCGTCATTTCCAATAAATGTTCATCAGCCCCGACAAAGATGCTTGCCAAAGGACGCGTAAAAGTTTCCGCGCAGGTGAACATGAAAATTGCAACCAAAATTATCAATGTCAAACTTTTTCTAAGCAAACTGTGAAGTTCAAATTTACTTTTCGCGCCGTAATGATAGCTGACAACCGGCGAAATTCCTACAGAATAGCCGAAAAATACCGCCTCAAAAATAAATGAAAAGTACATTAAAATTCCAAATACCGCGACGCCGTCCGATCCTGCATACTTTAAAAGTTGCCAGTTGAAAATTATGGTGATAAGCGATTCAGAGATGTTAGCCATAAGTTCAGATACGCCGTTCGTGGCGGTTTTGAACAGTGCGCCGCCGTCAAATACCGGCTTAGTCAGTTGGAGAAGGCTTGAATTTTTTCTGATGAAATATATAAAAGGCAACACGCCGCCGATAGTTTGACTGATTACCGTAGCAACCGCCGCGCCTTCAAGCCCCCAGCCGAAACCTGCCAAAAAAAGTGTGTCGAGTACGATATTTGTCATGCCCGTTGCAAAGGTTATCAAAAAGCCGAGTTTAGGTTTTTCGGCGGCAGGAAAGAGATATTGAAATTCAAATTGCAAAATGAACATGGGCAAACCAATCAGCACGATTTGCCCGTAGCTTAAGGTGTAGTTCAGCAATTCGCCTTCCGCGCCTAAAAATTCTGCCAAGTCGCCAATAAAGATAAAACCGAAAATTTGAAAGATAATGCCGATAATTATCGAAATATATATCAGCATGGAAAATATTTGATTCGCCTTAGTTTTTTTGCCTTCGCCGAGAGTTTTGGCGATTAATGCACTACCGCCGGTGCCGAATAAAAAGCCGATAGAGCCTAAAAGCATAATCGGCGGATACACGAAATTTAGCGCGGCAAACTGCAATGTACCTGCAAAATTAGCGACAAAAAAGCCGTCAACAATGCTGTAGATTGACATAAAAATTACCGTGCCGATCGCAGGAGAAGTGAACTGAATTAATTTCGGATAGCTGAAATGATCGGAAAGCTTTATCATAAAAAATCTCCTTAAAGTAAAAATTATACTAATTTTAAAGCCCTTTAGGCAAATTATCAATTAAATTTAAAAAATCTAATATGATAACAATCTGAAAATATTTTGCAGGAACTTTATAAATCGGCGTCGAATTGAAAAAGAAATAGGTAGATTATGCGGAAATTTTTAAAGGACGAGGGTTATGGTTACAAATGACATTCCACAAGTAGGAGAAAATTCTCCGCTTAACAAAATAACAGATTATTTCAGTGCGTT
>CAJOKY010000352.1 GCA_905235425.1 uncultured Selenomonadaceae bacterium | reverse complement strand
TTATTTTCTAACTTGCGATTCTTTTAACCACCAATGCTATCCCTCCAAGAAATAAAATTAAGTTTATCAGATTAGAGTTGTTCGTTGGTGTCCTGTCAGGACACTCGCAAAAAATTTTTAATCTCTGCTATTTAAGGAAGTAACTCGTTCAATACACTGCAAATATTTCGGACAAGATTCCTCCGCAAAGAGTATACACGGCGGCACTTGTAAGGCTTGCGATATTTTTATCAGCGACGAGATTCCTTTATTTGGACGACAATGTTCAATTTGGTTGATATAAACTGCGCTCACATTTGATTTATCTTCCAAGTCCTTTTGAGATAAATTATTCAACACCCTGAATTTGTAAAGGTTATTGGCCAAGACTTTATAAGAACTCTCTTCATTAATTGACATCTTCTTTACCCTATTAACAAAAAATTGTTCGAGGATTGAACTTCGCGCGTAATAAAATTTTTCAATCTTTTAGCGGCTTCCACCACATACTCTTCTCCATATCGCTGAACGTAACAAGCATCGTTATGTCTATCTGCAGACCGTCTGCTATATCAAAGAGTAACGACACTGAAACATTATCGTTAGTTATATCTGCCGCGCTCTATCTTGCTCAAACTGCTGACGCTCATATTTGCTCGCTTTGCAAGTTCTTTTTGGGACATATCCCTCAACGTTCGATAATACGTAATCTTCGCGCCTATCATCTTTAAGAAAAATTCTTTGCGAGGGTCGAGTTGCTTTTCAACTTTAGTTTTCGGTCGCCGTGAACGTCTGCCGCCGTCTGTGCCGTTATATCCGTGCGGATGTTTGCAATCCAATTTCTTAATGTAAAATCTTTCTTGCGCGTCGAGTTCCTCTTGCGTCTCACATTCCGCAAGGACTTCACGAGAAAAATTTTCTGCGCCGTCTCTTTGAATTGCTCTGCCGAGAAGAGAATCTGCTTCCGAGTGCTCAGAAAATCTTTCCTCAAGCGTGCGCGTCGTCTGCCCGACATATTTCTTGCCGTCAAGCAGATTCGTGATGAGATAAACGATTCCAAACATAAAAGCTCCCGCCTTTCAGTTGACATGCAAAGCGCAAACGTTATAATAAATACGCAAAATGGCTCTGCCGTGTTTGATATTGAGTTTTCAACGATTCAATCTTAACACTGCGGGAAAACACAGCATACAAGCTCTTAACATCAGGCGAGATTAAAGGTTTTCGCATCGGTCGAATGTGGAAAATTCCACGCGAAAGTCTAAATCGTTACCTCATTAAGCAAACCAGTATTCTAAACAAAAAATGAGCTTGGCTAATTTACGTCAAGCTCGCTTTTTTATGTATACTGCAATTTGAATTCAGTAAAAAATTCATATCCAAAAATTATCCATAGCAACAGTGACAATTTTTCTCTCGTGACTAACAGTTAGACAGAAGGTGCAACTTCTTAATGAAGTGCCCATTTTTCTAAATGAGCAAGTGAATCATTTTTCAGGCTGAAACTCGTCCGCTTGTCCGTCCCGTCCGTTGAAAAAAGCCCATTGTGCCCATAAGGAATTTTTCGGACGGACAAAATTTAAGGGCTGATGTTTCTTGAAAATGTGATGCAAAACATAGATTGCTGATAAAACTTTTTAGTGGACCCACAAATGGACCCACAAAACGGAAAAAGCCCCGTCGATTGACGAGACTTTGTTGATTTCATATGGCGCGTCCGGCGTGACTCGAACACGCGACCCACGGCTTAGAAGGACTGCTGTATCAATTTTACGTTTTCTGCAACAATTAATAACCCTTGCCGTTGCTACTTTGAATTTATCGGCTTGCTTTTAAAATTGCTATACGAAAATTTTCTGTCTAAAATTCCTTGCCACACAAGGCTTTTTAGTTGCATACATATTACATACTTGCCTGCAGGAATTTTTTTTTCTTGCAGGTGTTTTAAATTTTAAAACATCTACCGTCTGCTGAAATATTGCGTTGCAGATTTTGCGCCTCTTGATTCCAAAATTTTTAGTGCAAGCTTTTGTATTAACTGCAATTTTTATTGCTCACCGACTAAGCAAAAATTTTTCACTCCTCGTTATATTTTTCATTTCTCGTCATATTTCTTATTAAATAAATATCACGAGGTGATTAAAAACGAAAAAAATTCAGCTTGCCGCCAAAAGAAAATGTAAACACAGCGGCAAATATTTCGCTATTGTTGATGATGAATTGTTCGACGAACTGAATAAATACCATTGGAGCATATCGACAAACGGTTATGCTCAACGCCGCGTGAAAATCGGTAACAAGACTTCAATTATCCTTATGCACCGTCAAATTATGGAGCTCACCTTCGGCGACGGGAAATGCGTTGATCACATTAATGGAAATCGACTTGATAACAGGAAATCTAATCTAAGACTTTGCACGCGAACCGAAAACAATCACAACATGAAACTCAGCTCTCGAAATAAATCTGGTGCCAAAGGTGTTTATGTTCAATCGAAAAATCGTCTTCGTGTGAGTATCATGGTCAACGGAAAAAATATTTATATCGGTACTTTTCCAAACACTGAAGCAGGTCTTAAACAAGCGAAAACCGCTTACAACAACGCGGCTATCAAATATTATGGTGAATTTGCTTACCTTAATCCGTGACGTTTGAAAACCTGCATAAAAAAATCCGACCGAAACGAAACTTTAATGTTCAATTTCGCGTCGGATATTTTTTTATTTCGCCAGATAAATGCGGAGCTTAACCGCTTGAATCAAGATAAAGTCAATCAGCTTATCAATATCCTCTTCGCTGACGTCTTCGAGCTTGTCGCCCTTATCGCAGACCGTGAAAACTAAATTTCCGCACAAAACGCTTTCATCTTCAAGAAACAACGTCGGCACCGGCTTATCTTTCAGCAAGAATTCGTCATCGCAATAAACGTCGAAAAATTTTCCGCCAACTTCAACTTGCGCAATGTCGATTAAATCGCAACCGATAAGCCTGTACATTTCCTCAAGCGTGTTGTCCGAATCAATAAATCGCACGTGCGGAACAATCGCTT
>CAJOKY010000351.1:1333-3265 GCA_905235425.1 uncultured Selenomonadaceae bacterium | reverse complement strand
TGTATATGTACCCGTACGTTAGCGGGGAATTCAAGCCTGTGGAGCGTCATACCAAACGCAAGTAGCTACGGCAAAAGCGGACGCGGTGAATCAGGAATGGGACATAAAGGTTTATAGCTTTTTATAAGTTCTCAGTAACGGGAGGAACTTGGACCGCGATATTGATCTTGCAGACCACATTTGTTACACTGCCACTTAATATCGCCATATCCGGCGGCATAAGCATGATTGTGAATTGAGTGACCATGAATGTCTGTTTCACCGGCATTTTCAGAGCTGATAGTAAAACAAGACATAACGGCGAAAACTGCAACAAACATCTTCTTCATACAAAACACCTTCCCGAATGAATTCGGTTGCTCTCAGGGTTCAGGTTCATACAGAAGACATGTTTGGCAAAGATTAGACTAAACCGATATTCATAAAAGACGAAATCACGACAAAAAAAATATCCTTCGCTAATACGGCGGAGGATTTTTTAGTATCTAAAAAAATTTTATAATTTTTAGCGCAAACTGGTTCTGAAGAAATTGTCAATCTTTTCAAAAGGTATGGCGTTGAAGTTATCGTAAAGGTCGACGTGACTTGCGCCGGGTATAATCATCAATTCTTTATTCTGCGTCTTCAAAAATTTAAAGGCGTCTTCTGAAAAATAACGCGAATGCGCATTTTCGCCGTGAATCATAAGCACCGGCGTTTTAATTTCGTCAACGTAGCACAAAAGCGGCATATTAATAAATGACAAGGCGCTTGTCTTATTCCAGCCGTCATTTGAATTTACCGAGCGCTTATGATAACCGCGCTCTGTCTTGTAGTAGTCGTAATAATCTTTGACAAATTGCGGCGCGTCGGAAGGCAGAGGATCAACTACGCCGCCTGCACGTGAATAAATGCCGCGTCTGTAATCGGAAGTGCGCTGATGATTTAACGTTGTACGATTTTGCCGACGTTCATTTTCAATCGTCTCCTCGTCTTTTTCGTAGTCAAAATAGCCGTTGGCAATTACCCGCGTCATATCGTACATTGTCGACGTGACGGTAGCTTTAATGCGCGTGTCCATTGCCGCCGCGTTAAGCGCCATACCGCCCCAGCCGCAAATGCCGATTATGCCGATTTTGTTTGAGTCTACATTTTTCAGCGTCGAAAGAAAATCTACCGCCGCGCAGAAATCTTCCGTGTTAATGTCAGGCGACGCCATGAATCTTGGCGTACCGCCGCTTTCACCGGTAAACGAAGGATCAAACGCTATCGCTAAAAAGCCGCGTTCCGCCATTTCCTGCGCGTACAAGCCCGATGACTGTTCCTTTACAGCGCCGAAAGGTCCGCATACCGCTATTGCGGCAAGTTTACCGCTGTATTTTTTCGGCTCGTATAAATCTGCGGCAAGCGTAATTCCGTAGCGATTTATAAACGTCACCTTGCGATGATTAACCTTATCGCTCTTCGGAAAAACCTTGTCCCAATTCGTAGTAAGTTTTAAATTTTCGGCTTTAATTCTGCTTGTCGCCGCACTGTCAGCGTTGGTTGCCGCTAATGCTACGTTGTCAATCTGCGCGGCAAGCGGAGCAATAAGCCCTAAGCAAAGTGCCATCGATAAAATTTTTTTCTTAAATTTCATTTGTAGCCTCCACATTTATTAAATTTTTATCATGTCTCGTGGTATTTTTCTAAACTCAATTTTATACTTGTACAAAAATTCTTCAGCTACCGCGCAGCTCTCCGCAAATATTATATACGCATCGGCTCGCGTCCGCATCGTCGCTAAAAAATCTCTGTCAAGCATGCCCATATGAAAATAATACGCCTCGCCCTTGTACACGCCCATAAATGCCGCGCAGTCTTCAACCTCCGGCTTTTCATACGGCGTACGCGTTTCCATTGTCCATACGTATTCGCGTATTTGTTCAAGCGAAATATTTTCATTCAGTTCAT
>CAJOKY010000351.1:0-1310 GCA_905235425.1 uncultured Selenomonadaceae bacterium | reverse complement strand
CAAAACTCCCGCCAATACGACGCACGCGCTCCGCCGTTATCGTCTCGGCGTAGTCTTCCATTTCTATCAAAATAAATTTGCGGTTACCGCCGTCCGCCGCATTTAAATTCAAAACGGCATGGGCAGTCGTACCGCTGCCGGCGAAGGCATCAAGCACGATTGAATTTTTATCTGTAGGTAAAATGGAAATTAAATATTCAATGAGTTGTACCGGCTTGGGTTGATTAAATGCCTTATCAATTCCTAAAACCTGCGCCAATAATTTTGTGCCGTCACTGTTAAACCCCACTTTTTCTTCTTTCAAAAAAGTATCGGGCGGCTGTCCTTCTTGAACTTCGTTTAAATATCTTTTGGCAGAAGGAACTTTGCCTCTAAAGTCAATGCGATTATCCAACTCCATTTGAGATAAAGTTTCTTGGGAATATCGCGGGTATGAACCTTCAGGCGCCGACCAAACAACACCGTTTTGAAATGTAAAAGTATATGGCTTGGCGTAATTTCTCGCATAAAGCGGGTCAAGTTTATAGAATCCCCTGCCGTCATTGTCGTTCAGTTTATATGCCGACGATTTATCAACTTTTTCACGTATACGAACATTTTTATTCTCAGTTAATCTTTGTTTATTACCTGCATAAACCAAAATGAAATCGGAATTTTTATTAAAGTCTTTGCTTGAATTTCTTACGGTATGCATACTGCGCCGCGTCAACGTTGCAAAAAAATTCTGCGCACCAAAAATTTCGTCGCATATAAATTTAAGCGCGGCTTGTTCGTTATCGTCGATAGAAATAAAAATCGCGCCGTCATCTGACAGCAACCGTTTCAAAAGTTTAAGGCGCGGATACATCATGCAAAGCCATTTATCATGGCGCGTTAAATCTTCGCCTTCACGTCCGACGACTTGACCGAGCCACTTTTTAATGCGCGGATCGTTGACATTATCATTATAAATCCAGCCTTCATTGCCGGTGTTGTAGGGCGGATCAATGTAAATGCATTTGACTTTGCCTTCATAAAGCGGGATTAAAGATTTCAGCGCGGTAAGGTTATCACCGTGAATAATTTTGTTATCGGAGACGCCGCCGAAATTGTAGAGGCGATTCAGTACGTGGCAGGGTACGTGTTTATCGTAGTTTACAACTTTATCCTTGCCGCTCCAATTAAGCGTCGGCAAAATAAATCCCTCCCGCGATTAAATTTCGCCTTCGTGATTAGCGGCTTGATAAGATTCGGCGTCGAAGTCAACCTTTTTAATAAACTTCGCCGGAATGCCGCCGACAATGGTGTAAGGTTCAACGTCTTTTGTAACA
>CAJOKY010000350.1 GCA_905235425.1 uncultured Selenomonadaceae bacterium | reverse complement strand
TCCCTAAAAATTCAACGTCGCAAAATAATCGTCTAAAGTTTCGGCGCGTCGAATCATCTCAATATTTCCGTCTTCGCGCAGTAACA
Organism: uncultured Selenomonadaceae bacterium; assembly: GCA_905235425.1. Classification (GTDB taxonomy): domain Bacteria; phylum Bacillota; class Negativicutes; order Selenomonadales; family Selenomonadaceae; genus Quinella. The sequence goes on along the minus strand of CAJOKY010000350.1, from coordinate 1,917 downwards.
ATTCCGCACTGCGAAGTTTGCCGTTGTAGTTAAAGCCCATTGCATGCCCATGCGCGCCGGTATCGTGAATTATCAGCACGTCACCGATATCAATTTTCGGTAGCGCTCTGTCAATCGCGAACTTGTCATTATTTTCACAAAGAGATCCGGTCACGTCGTAAACGTTTGTAAGCGGCGCATTTTCTTTGCCGGAAATTGTAATGTGGTGATAAGCGCCGTACATTGCCGGACGCATTAAATTTGCCATGCACGAATCAAGACCGATATAATTTTTGTACGTATTTTTCTCATGAATAACGGTTGATACAAGCCAGCCCGCATTGCCCGTCATAGCGCGACCGCTTTCAGTAGCTATCGCAATATTTTCAAGACCGCTCGGCACCAAAATTTTTTCGTAAAGCTTTTTAATGCCTTCGCCTACCGCTTTAAAATCAACCGGCTTTTCAGTGGGGCGATAGGGTATGCCGAAACCGCCGCCTAAATTTATAAATTCCAATTCAATGCCGAGTAAATTTTTTATTTCGGCGGCAAGTTCAAACATAATCTGCGCGGTAAGCAAAAATGTTTCTGTGCCGCGTTCATTCGACGCCACCATAGTATGAAGACCGAAACGATTAACGCCTTTGTCACGAGCCATTTTGTAGGCGTCAAAAATCTGTTTACGCGTCAAGCCGTACTTAGCCTCTGCCGGTTTGCCGATAATGTCGTTGCCTGCGTTCATAATGTCGGCGGGATTGTAGCGGAAGGATAGACATTCCGGCATACCCGCATTTTCTTCCAGATATTCAATGTGCGTTATGTCGTCAAGATTTATAATCGCGCCGAGTTCACGCGCCTTTTTAAATTCATCTGCCGGCGTATCGTTGGAAGTCAACATAATTTTTTCGCCGACAACTCCCGCCTTTTCGCTTATCAAAAGTTCCGCTAATGAACTGCAGTCTGTACCTGCGCCGTCCCGCGCCAAAAGTTTTACTATAGCGGGATTAGGCGTCGCCTTTACCGCGAAATGTTCACGAAAACTTTTTGCCCATGAAAACGCCTCACGCAGGCGTCGGAAATTTTTTCTGATTGTTCCTTCGTCGTACAAATGAAACGGCGTCGGAAATTTTTTTATGACTTCGCGCAGTTCAGACGCATTCAGAGGAAAAGTTTTCGGCGAATATATTTCATTCAAGCTGACTACCACCTTTATTTTAAATTAAGTTTATAAATTTTAGATTATCGCAAAATCCTTGTCAAATTATTTCATCTGCCCAAATCTTTATGATATCGCGCGGTATCTTTCTAAATTCAATTTTGTACTTATGCAAAAATTCTTCGTCTACCGCGCAGGTCTCGGCAAAAATTATATATGCATCGGCACGAGTCCGCATTGTCGCTAAAAAATCCCTGTCCAAAATGCCTTCGTAAAAATAATACGCTGTGTCATTGTGTACACCCATAAATGCCGCGCAGTCATCAGTATTGGGCTTTTCGTACGGCGTCGCAGTTTCAGTATTCCATACATAAGCGCGTATATCTTCAATATCAACGTCGGGATTTATGTCACCTTCCACAAATAGCGGCTCGCCAATTTCGTAAAAATCAAAACTCCCGCCGACACGCCGCACCCTTTCAGCTGTAATACTTTCGGCGTAATTTTCCATCTCGATTAAAATAAATTTCCGATTGCCGCCGTCCGATTGATTCATATTCAAAACGGCATGGGCAGTGGTACCGCTACCGGCGAAGGCGTCAAGCACGAGGGAATTTTTATCTGTCGCAAGTTGCAATATCCTGTTTATCAGGCGTAAAGGTTTTTTCCCGTTTTTAAAATCTACAAAACCCTCATTATCTAAACCGGTAGTTTTTATATCCTGCCAAAAATCGCCGGGATTTACTGTTAAATATTCATCGGCAAATAAAATTTTTATACGC
>CAJOKY010000349.1 GCA_905235425.1 uncultured Selenomonadaceae bacterium | reverse complement strand
GAAAATATCTTCTGCGCGGACGTGTTGTCAATAAAAATTCACGCCAATGGCTTTTTGTACCGAATGGCGAGAAATATCGTAGCCGCCGTAGTTGCAGTGGGACGTGAAAGAATGAGTCTTGACTACTTTCAAAAAATTTTTTATGCGCGTGACAGAAATTTAGCGCCACCTACCGCGCCTGCCAACGGGCTTTGTCTGTACGAGGTTTTTTATCCCAAAAATTTTTCTTGACTTATTACGGTTTAACGTTTATAATTCCCTGCGTTGACGTTAAGTCAATACTAATGATTTTAGCTTTTAAAATCATTTTTAAGTGAATTGTTTTGTTGGCGACATAGCCAAGTGGTAAGGCTGAGGTCTGCAAAATCTCTATCCCCGGTCCGATTCCGGGTGTCGCCTCCAAATTTGAAAATTTTCTTGACACTGCAACTACGCAGTGTCATTCGTGTTTTTAGGGGTTAGCAAGTATCCGGTAGGTTTGTGCTAAAAGGTATAACTACTTTCTTTTGGCGTATTGATTTACTTTTTCTTTGGCGCAAAGAAAAAGTAACAAAAAGAAACATGGCGCGGATGTAGTTCGCTTACGTGGTTATAATTCCGGCTTTAACGTCCGCACAAGGTTAAAAAAATTTTCGGCGTTGACGTACGCAGCTCAAGGTACATCCGCGCCGTATTTTTAAATTTACCAATAACTCCTAAATCTGCTGTCTATGTATATACGCAAAATAAGTTTCACGCATTTGTTTACGGGTTTTGACAGGTTCCCATAAATCGCCTATAGAATTTTTTCTCATTGCCGCCGTCAAGTGGTTAAAAAGGTCGGGAAAAATTTTGCGTAAATCGACAATCAGATTTTTGACGGTCTGCCTGTTGGTTGTACCGTCAATGGGACAAGGCGATTTCAGCACGTCAAAATTATTCGCGGCGATAAAACTTTTTACTTCAAATTCGCGCAGGTAAATCAGCGGACGAATTACAGTAATGCCGGTGCGATCCAAAAAAGTTTTCGGCAGAAATGTCGTAAGCTGTCCCGATGAAAGCAAGCTCATTAAAAAAGTCTCAACCGCGTCGTCAAGGTGATGTGCATATGCGACTTTATTAGCGCCGATTTCATTTGCAACGCGATTAATTGCGGCACGACGAAAGTACGCGCAGGTGAAACAGGGACTTTTTTTCTGCAAATGAATTACGTCGGCAATGTCTACAGATTCAATTTTATGTTCAATGCCCAGCGTATGGCAAAATTCAGTAAGCTTAGCGGCGTTAATGTGAAAATTTTCGTCGAAATTTGGGTCTATCGTAAGCGCGGCAAGTGAAAATTTTTTGGCAAGCCGATTTTGAAAAGTTGCAAGCGCGTATGTCAAAAGCATACTGTCCTTGCCGCCGGAAAGTCCGATTAAAATTTTATCACCGTCCTGAATCATGTCAAATTCGACGAGCGCCCGCATAATTTTTCCTTCGATTGATTTTGATAACATTTTTTCCACCTACAAAATTAAAAGTGTCAGCGCGATTACTGCAAGGACAAATGCTTCAACGTAATTGAAGAGTTGTCCCAAATTTTTTTTGCGCAAAATTAAATTCCGCACTTTTCCCGCGCAGATTGCCACTGCCGAAAAAATTATAAATGCCTGCAGAGCGAAGGTGACACCTAAAAATATTATCTGAAGACTCGGCGACGCTGAAAAGTTTACGAATTGCGGCAGGAAGGCTAAAAAGAATAATAAAACTTTCGGATTCAAGACGTTCATCAATACGCCGCGCCGATAAAGTTTGCCGAAAGAAATTCGTGCGTCAGATTTTTGCATGGAAATTTTTTTGCCCGAGCGAGCTGCCGTAAAAGATTTAAACGCCAAGAAAAATAAATACGCCGCGCCGAAAATTTTCAGTACGGTAAAAGCTACGTCGGAACTTTGCACCAATGCCGCAACGCCGATCATTACCAAAAATGTATGAAAGACAATGCCGCTTACCAATCCCGCCGCCAAAATTACACCGCTTTTTGCACCGTCCG
>CAJOKY010000348.1 GCA_905235425.1 uncultured Selenomonadaceae bacterium | reverse complement strand
TTTTGGGGCAAAAAGCAACGGCTTTATTCAGCGGCGAAAAATCTTCGTCAAAATCATTGAGACTGCGTTTTTGCAGAGCGTTTACACAGCCGATAAGTTTTGCCACGTCGTCAATGTTGATATTTTTGTCGGCGGCTAGCGCGTTTTGAATTTCGGCAGGGACATCATTTTCAGAAACGGTCAGCACGATAACTTTGTAATCACTCAACAAATTTTTTTCGACTGCTTCACCGAATCCGATATGAAAAATTTCATCGCCGTAAGTTTGGGCGTCGTCCATTGACCAAAGCTCCAAGTCATTGTCGGCGGCTTTTTTCTTCGCGTCGGATTTATAAAGTCGCGGCGTCGCTGTCATGTACAGACGCTTTTTGCCGTGAATAAAATCTTCAGCGTGAACTGCTGTAAATTGAGTGGCGTCCTTGCCGTAGCCGGTAGTGCGGTGCGCCTCGTCACAAATTACCAAGTCAAAAGAAATTTTAGCGGCGGCTACTTTGTCCAGTGATTGATAAGTTGAAAAAATCACCGTCATTTTATCGGCAGAAAAATTTTCAATGCGGCGTGAAATTTCGGCAGGGTCTGTAGTAGCTGGCATTGGCAGATTGACGCCCAAAAATTCATCGGCGCTTTTTGAAACGGTATCGTCCGAGCAAACGCAAATGTAGTTGAAGGGCTTTTCGGCGAAGGTTGCCCATTCCTGCAGTGTTTGACTTAGCAAAGAAATTGACGGCACGAGAAATAAAATTTTGCCGTGCGAATTTGTTTCAAGTTCGGCGATTTTAAGCGAAGTATAAGTTTTGCCTGTGCCGCACGCCATTATTAATTTGCCGCGATTAAAATTTTTGAAATGTTCGTGCGTCGCGTTGATAGCGTCAATTTGATGTTGTAGAGGTTGCCTGTCAATTTTTCGTGCGTCGTCGCCAAAAATTCCGGCGTCAAGTTTTTGCCAATCAACGGCGGCATTGCGTAAATCTTCAATGCCGATACGAGTAACCGGCGGCGATTGATTCTGCAAAGTCTTTTCGGCGTTGTCCGTGAAATTGTTCGTGGTTGAAATCCAAATACGCGCTGAAAATTTTTTGTCGCCTTGAAATGTTTTTGACGACGTTGCAAGAAATGAATCCACTGCGGGCTTATCAATCGTCGAAGTGTCGGCGTAAAATTTGCATTGAACCGCCCAAAATTCTCCGTCAACTGTTTCAGCTACAATGTCAATTCCTAAATCCTTGCCGCCAAAATCTGCGCGAAATGGAAAATCTTTCCATAACCATACGTCAGAAAATTTTCCGCGATACGGCGCATACGTCAACAAAAAATTCTTCATCAACACTTCAAAGCGCGAGCCTTGTTCGTGCGTTGACAAAGAATCTGCGCGATATTTTTCTAAAATGTTATCAAATATTATCATTACTAATCTTCGCCCTCGTCCTGCTCAGGTTGAGACATAAGATACAAAAGCCATTTGCGATTTTTCTCTGGAATTTTCAGTGCGTCCATCGCTTGTTCCGCTGTCCAATTCAAATTTTTCATAAGATTTTTAATGTATTCCACTGTCTTATTGTTTACAAGGCTGATATCGTAACGTTTCATCACTTCTTCTTGACTAAAAAGCGTCCGCATTATCGTTTCTAAAACAGCCTTTAACGTATAGCCGTGCTTTTTCATCTATTTGTCGAAGACGTAACAAAATTCTATGTACTGTTGGATTATATTTTCTTTTCCGGCTTCCGCCAAAAAATTCTTCTGCCATTGATATTTCTTTCGTACAGTTTTTCGTTTTGCCCGTGTAGATTACGTAAAATTCTGGTTTAGGCAAAAAAGCTTTTCTCTTCCGTATACATTCATCTGCGAATTTTTCTTCAGATATTCGTGACAAGTACTCGCCCAATACCACAAGATTCTTATTAGGATATTTACTGACCATGTCGATTGCGCCTCTACCAATATCAACAATTTATCTTTCACCATTATTCCTAAATCATTGTACGGTTTTGTCGTCAAAACGGATTGCAATGTC
>CAJOKY010000347.1 GCA_905235425.1 uncultured Selenomonadaceae bacterium | reverse complement strand
TTCGAGCACATAAGGAACGCGGCGGAATTTCAATTAGGAATGCGCAAGGCGTAATGCGCAATGGCGACGATTTTTAATTACGCACTACGCATTACGAATTACGCATTGAAAAAGCCGCGCTTGCGTGTCCGCACTTTCGCCATTTCATTCACCGCCTAAAAAAATTCCCTCCCAAACGGAGGGATTTGCTCATAAGGAAAAACACGTTCGGGCGAAAATGTTGTTTCTATAAAAAGATATACCCTTGCCCAAAAATTTGCCTTGAATCTCACTTGAATCAACTTTGCCGGACGGCGCAGAATTTTCTTTCATTGTGGAGTTTGCAATAGCGGCAAGATTGATGAAGTAGAAAATTGACAAACTGACCGCAAGCTTTGTGACATTATAAAGTGACGTACTCTCTAACAATACAGCGACCAAGCTGTCTTTTTTTTGCTCGCTGATTGAAATGGCGTAATCTTCCGCCGCCTCATAAATCATAACTCCCAAAAGCATTGCGCGAAAGTTTTTGGATAAAACAACGAGCACGGGTAAAAACAGTGCAAACCGTGTCTTTCCGGCAAAATCCATTGCAGAGGATTTGAGCGTCATTAAGTAATTTTCGCCGCCGTTTATCTGATAACATCTGGCGCAGAATCCTCCGACTATACCAAAGCACAATGCCACGAGCGCATAGTAAAAAGGAATCATTGCGTTCATTTCAAACACCGTCGCTTTCCCTATCCTTCGCTGAAAAATTCAACGCCCGCCAACATCGGAAAGATAATCAAGGCAAGCAATAACCATTCTAATTGAAAAGCTACGTGCATTATCATTAAATCCGAACTGCTTATAAGTATAGGAACTTCCTCCAACTTGATAATTAAACCGCCGCTCAGCCCCGCAAGCCCCACGGCAAAGAACATCAGCGAAACAGTTGCACCGATTGTACCCAATATGACTTGATAACAATCGTGTTTCATTTGTCCCCTTTTACGAATCGAAAGATAATCATAACCGTAACCCATAGATAGAATAACTAAACTGCGGAAAAAATCTATACTGGAATTTGGTTTGAACCACATAACGAAACAGGTAAAAATCACTATTCCTATTCGCAAAAATTTCAGCATTATCTTCTCCAATTATACAACAAAATACCGCCTAAGAAAATCATTCCCTCCCGCAGGAGGGCTTTTTCTTTTTCTTCGATTTGGATAATCGCTATTTTATGGCAATTCTGCCTGTATAAAGCTCCTTGCCCAAAATACCGTTACCTGTTTCTTTTATTAGAGAATCTTCGACCGTTTGGACATTTACAGGTTGTGAATCCCTATCGAGCGATTTTATTGAAATGGGTTGCTCGCCGACAGGGATTATTCGCCGCTCAAATAATGCGGTAAAGAATCCGTCCTTCTGTACAATAGACGCTTTGTTGACACCTGCAAGCGTAATCGACAAGTGCGTTTCTTCCGGTAGATTTGTTTTCCCAAGGAGTTTTTGATAAGCACTGGTGCCTTCCGCCATAGTGCACGTAATTCGGACACCTTCTTGAATTGTTGACATATTCCCGTCGGACGCTAATTGCTCCACGCGAGTTTTTTCTTCGGCATCTCGTTTAGCCTGCTCCTCAAGTTTCTTTTCTTCTGCCGCTTTTCTTTCTTCTTCTTCTTTCTTCGCGAGTTCTCGCTCCTTCCCAACGTCTATGATAGATTCCGATTCTGTGTACCCGACCTTATTTTTGTAACGACCTTGTAAAAATTTTATCTCGACGTATTTGCCATTATTGAATTCATCTGTAACAGCAACTTTTGTTTCTTTGTCCATCATTTTTATTTTACGGAGATGTTGTTCAAGATATTCCGTATCAGCGTCATTGAGGGCGTCAAAAATATCCTCTAAATTTTTCTTATCCTCCAACCAAACTGCATATGGCTTTATAACCACTTCATCAGAATAATTGCTACCGCAACCAGAAAATAAGATTACCACGACTATTAGGGCGACCGAGAGAAAATTTTTCACGTTACTGCCTCC
>CAJOKY010000346.1 GCA_905235425.1 uncultured Selenomonadaceae bacterium | reverse complement strand
GAATTTTTTAAATTTCCCGTGATTGAGTCTGCAGTTAAAATTGTCTTCGATTCATCGGGCAAAATATCAGCAGAAAAAGCGGTTGAGCCTTCAACATTTGCATTTCCCGAAACTTCAATACCGCCTGCCAAAACGCCGTCGCTTACCAAATTTCCCGTAATTTTTAAATTTCCGATCGTGCCGTGATTATAAAATTTTCCTGTAGTGTCGTCCGAAAAGCCTTCAGCCATTTTATCTGACATATCATTAACAGTAAAATTTCCGCCGAAAAGTGAAGCGCCCTTTGCAACATTTACATTAACAACATTTGCCGAGCCGCCGTAAAGTAAATTGCCGTTGACGTTCATTTTCATGTTGTCGTAGCCCCAAATTTCGCCGTCATAAGCCATTGTGTTGTTGAAATTTAATTTTGTCACTGTCACGAGATCGGGAATATATTTTGTGTAAACATATTCGCCGCCTTTGTACTGAACTTTCAAACCTTCAAGAGTATAAGGATTGCCGTTGTCATCTTTAAGAATATTGCCGTCTTTGTCTATTGCGCCACTTTCAACAGGCGTTTCATAATCAAAAAATCCAAGAGCAGGACTGTAATGTTTCCATACTGACCATATATCGCCGGTAATTTCTGCGCCGTCATTTATGTTAATCGTGTCAACAAATGATGACATATCGATATAAATCGCCCTGCCGTAATTGTCGGGATTTGCAATAAGTTTTCCTGAAATGTTCACCGTATTGACCATCGGCGCGTTGAGGTCGCCGTTTTCTTTATCTGTAAAACTCCACGCATCATTTCGATGGTTAAGTTCATTAAAACCAAGATTTTTTGTTTCAGTAAACTCATTGTTTGCAAACGATTTTTTATATCTCATGAAAGAGCCGCGATATTCAATATCTGCGCCGAGAGCATTTGAACCAAAATTAAAACTCAAAGCATTTCCGCTTTCACCTGTCGCAGTCACTGTTCCTTCAATATTTACATTGTGATTTTTTCCGTAAGCAATCAAAACGCCGTCGCTGTCACTACCGTCTGCATGAATTTCTGTACCTTTTGGAACTGTGATTGTATTATTTATGCCGTCAACGCGAACACCTGCTCCACCTGCTCCGTTTGTAAAAATATTTCCTGCTTGCGTAATATCATTGTTCGAGCCGTAAACATGCAAACCAATTCCAAAAGTTGAACTATTGTAGCCGTCAACATATTCGCTATTTTCACGCTTGGAAAATCCTTGATAATTCGTCAAAGTCAAGCCGTCATTATAAATTGAACGTCCATAAAAATTTCTCCTGTCAATGTTGTAACCAATATCTTGCAAAACTGCCAATTCAGCCTCCATAAAATTTACATAACTTCTGTAACGTTGATGGCTCATCATACTTCTTGCCAATTCGATATGACCAAATTCCGGATTATTATCTTCCCACAAGTTTATCGGAATACCGCTGATTTGTTGACCGTCGCTGCGTGTAATAGTTTTTCCGTCCAAAACTTCGGTAACATTATCGCCTGCAAAATAAAGATAAGCCTTACCTGAATTTCTAGCCTCTTGTGTGTTGTCCACATAGAAAAAAGGTTGAGAATTAGCCACCTCTTCAGTATCGCCATTTGACATCAAATATTCTTTAAAGGCAGCAGCATCGTCTTCGGATGCCACAACTATAGCATCTGGCGTTGCCTGTCTTCCGTATTGGTCATAAAGATGCGCGGCAAAACTTTTTTCATCAAAATTGTTAAACATTCCGAAAGTGTAATCTTTACCGTTAATATTTTTTGAGAAAGAACCTACTCCTGCAGTTATTCCCAAACTGTGACCGATTTCATGATACATAACCGCAGAAATATCAGTTCCAATAATCAATTCAGGCGTAGGACTTGCATAATACGTTGTATTCAACCAACCGTAATTGCCGTCATTAAAATAATCAAACGCCACATTTTGACCGATAACAATATATCCAAACGCATGACCGGTGCTTTCATAATAATCTCCGTTATCTAAGTAGTCATCAATATCATCAAATTGCGGAACAGTTTGACCGCTCTGGAAAATGTCTTCAAAATTATACTTGGATTTCATAGCAATTGCGCCGGCATTTCTGGCATCATAAGTTCCGACAAAATATTGAGCAGGTTGAGAAATAATTGCGCCGGGACCTAAAATTTCTGCCCACCACTTGAAAGCCTTATTCAAGCCGCTTTTAATATCGCTTGATAAATCATAAACAAGACCTGCAGTATCCTTCATGGCTTGAAAAAAACTTGCTCTTGATTCGGTGTAGTCGCTCGCGCCGTAATATTTTATGTTGAAAATAGAACTTGCTCAACTGCTTCAGCATTTTCAGGCAAAAAAATCCCGCTGAAACAAATTCCCGCCGTTATCGCGGATATTAAAGATTTTTTCTTCCTTGCAGATAAAAAATTTTTCATTCACTTCACTCCATGAAAAATAAAAATTTTCTAAACATTTTTGCATAATTATTATATTAACATTGTCAAGTTTTATGATAAAAAATTTTCTTCAAAAAAAATAGCCCGAAGGCTGCAAAAAAAGGTTTTTTACCAAACTTTTCTTAACATAACAGACGCGCTTAAATCCCTATCGTGCCGCCCTTTTTGAAATGCAACATCGCCGCCGAGTATCC
>CAJOKY010000345.1 GCA_905235425.1 uncultured Selenomonadaceae bacterium | reverse complement strand
CTCCTGTACCGCGTGAGACAACATCATAGCTAAAAGCACGTCACCAATACTGCCTGGCTGGAATATGTAAAGCCAATCTTTATTCGGCGTTATCTGCTTGATAAAATTTTTCACGTCGTCAAGAGTAATTTGTTGTTCCGGCATAAAATCACCTTTCTAAATTTTTGCGGCGCCGTAACCTGCGCGATACTGTTTCGGATTTTGCACGCAACAATGTAGGTCGCGCCAAGAAAAAAATTTTCGGTTCAAATTAAACTTAATAAAAAAATTATCGGTACAATCAATTCGACGAGTGTTGAGACGGCGCCGTAAATGTCGCCCGTAACACCGCCGATTTTTTTTGTCGCAAATTTACCGAAGTACAGCGTAAAGCAAAATGAAATTGTCAGCGCCAAAATCGCCGTACAAAATATTTTCACGTCGAATAAAATCAGCGGCAGTAACAATAAAAGCGTCGACACTGCGGCAAAAAATATTGTCCTGCGCGTGGTGTACATTGCAAACGCCTTGCCCATGCCCTGCGGTCTTGCGTAGGGAAAAATGCCTATTGTCATGACCATCATCAGCCGTGAAATTATCGGTGCGGCGAAGATTGACGCCAATGTAAAAATTATTGACAGCTTGAAAAGTTCAATCAGCGCTGAAATTTCCAATGCCGAAATCAGCACTAAACTCACTGCGCCAAATGCTCCAACGCGGCTGTCTTTCATTATTTCCAAAATTTTTTCGCGTTCACGACCTGAAAATAAGCCGTCCACCGAATCCATAAAGCCGTCGCAGTGAATGCCGCCGGTTAAAATTATCGGCAACACGAAGGCAAGTGCGCCGGTGAATATAGGCAATTTTCCGCCGGTTACGAAGAAAAAAAATCCCGTGAGCGCGGCAGAAATTGTACCGACTACCGCGCATATTTTACCGATTTACCGAAATTTTCTTCTGTCCATTCGGTTTGCCGCGCGATATAAATTCGCGTTAAAAATTGAAGACCGATTAAAAATTCGTTCATTTTAGGGATTAGGGAACAGGGATTAGGGAACAGCTACCGGCTATCCTTTATTCTTGCGCTGAAACTTTTTCATAAACTCTGCCATTTTATGGATTAGGGAACAGGGATTAGGGAACAGCTACCGGCTATCCTTCTATCCTTTATTCTTACGCTGAAACTTTTTCATAAACTCCGCCAAAACCTCAACGCCTTCAATCGGCATCGCATTATAAATCGACGCACGCATACCGCCTACCAGCCTGTGACCTTTCACGCCGTTGATATTATTTTCTGCCGCCTCTGCCACAAACTTTTTCTCAAGATCTTCATTCGGCAGGCGGAAAGTCACATTCATAAGCGATCGGCTGTCCTTATGCGCGTGACCTTTATAAAAGCCGTCGGATTCGTCAATCACGTCATAAAGAATTTTCGCCTTTCTAAAGTTGCGTTGCGCCATTACGGGAAGTCCGCCGCTATTTTTTATCCAACGCGCCACTTTGCCTACAACATAAATTGAAAATGCAGGCGGCGTATTGTAGAGAGAATTTTTCTTGTAAAAAGTATCGTACCTCAACATTGTCGGAAGTGTTTCCAAACTCTTTTCAATCAGTGACTTTTTTGCAACGACAATAACGACACCTGCAGGACCTAAATTTTTCTGCACGCCCGCATAAATGAAAGAAAACTTTTTAAAATCGACGGGACGGCTTAACATATTGGACGACATATCGGCAAATAACGGTACGCCGCCTGTTTCCGGTATGTAATGATATTCCGTGCCGTAAATCGTATTGTTAAAGCAAATGTGGAAGTACGCGGCATCAGCATCAATTTTCAATTCATCTTGACGCGGTACGCGGCAGAAATTTTCATCTTTCGTAGACGCCGCGATTTTGCCGACCCCTAAATTTTCCGCCTCTTTGTACGCGTTGGAAGAAAAAATCCCGCTTAATGCGTAACTGCCTTTTTTATCCTTAGTCGCGAAGTTCATGGGAATCATGGCAAATTGCAATGACGCGCCGCCTTGTATGAAAAGTACTTCGTAATCGTCGCCGAGCCCCATAAGTTCAAGGATATCAGCCTTAGCTTGATTGTGAACTTTTTCATAGGGCTGTGAACGGTGACTAATTTCGACAATGGACATGCCGGTTTCGTCGAAGTCCAAAAATTCCGCCTGCACTTCTTTCAAAACGTCCAAAGGCAACGTCGCAGGACCGGGATTAAAATTATAAACTCTCTTCAAAATTCAAATCTCCTTAATCTTTAATTTCCGCTTTAAAGCCGCTTGCCTGTTCGTAGGTGAAGGCGGCGCGTAAAATCGTAGCTTCATCAAGCGCCTTGCCGATAAGCTGAAAACCGATTGGCAAATTATTTTTCGTAAAGCCGCAAGGTACCGAAATGCCGGGCAATCCCGCCAAATTAAGCGGTACGGTGCAAACGTCCTGCAGGTACATTTTAAGCGGATCTGAAATCATTTCGCCGATTTTAAACGCGGCAGTCGGCGCAGTAGGTGCAAGTATCACGTCGACATTTTTAAAAGCGTCGGTAAAATCTTTTTGAATCAGCGTGCGAACTTTCAGCGCCTTCAAATAATACGCGTCGTAATAACCGGCACTGAGCGCGTAGTTGCCGATAATAATACGCCGCTTGACTTCTTCGCCGAAAAGTTTTGTGCGGGTATTTTTCATCATATCCACAACGTCCGCGCCGTCAATTCTTTCACCGTAGCTTACGCCGTCGTAGCGTTCAAGATTTGTAGCCGCCTCCGCCGGTGCGATAAGGTAGTAGGTTGAAATTGCAAAGTCAGTGTGAGGCAGGGATATTTCGGAAATTTCAGCGCCGAGCTTTTCAAAAACCTTCGCCGCGTCGCGAACAGATTTTTCAACTTCCGCGTCAATGCCTTTTACAAAATATTCTTTAGGCAGACCGATTTTCAAGCCCTTAACGTCGGCAATTAAACTTTTCATAAAGTCGGGAACATTTTCAGAAGTTGAAGTAGAGTCCATTTCATCATGTCCGGCAATGGCATTTAAAACCGTCGCGCAGTCCGTAACGTCGCGGGTTATCGGTCCAATTTGGTCAAGCGAAGACGCGTAGGCAACAAGACCGTAGCGCGAAACGCGTCCGTAAGTCGGCTTTAAACCTACCACGCCGCAAAAACTTGCCGGTTGACGTATTGAGCCGCCGG
>CAJOKY010000344.1 GCA_905235425.1 uncultured Selenomonadaceae bacterium | reverse complement strand
ATTTATACCGCGCAAAAGGACGGGGAGCCGTACGGTGAAAATTGTTTTAATTATGCAACCTATGCCTTGATTCATAGAAAAGAAAGATATTTTGGTGATACAAATGCTTGAAAGAAATACAATGCAACGCGGCACAGATACATTTCAATTCCGACGCCGCGCACTTTTGAAAACTACAGAGCCGCTTGACTTGACGGGCGAAACGCAGGTTAGCGGCTTTTTGCTTTTCGGCACCGAGCCTGCCGGTACATTCCGCAGAGTCATTTTTGAAGTGGACGGCGAACTTTGGTACTTCACGAATGACGGTTTGACGGAATATCCTTCGTACGGCGAGATTGACGATATTTTAGAATACGGCAACACCGTTGCTGATTTATTGGAAGTTCAGGGCATTGCAAAATGGATTGGTAAAAAGGTTTTTCCAATTATCGCGTTGGACGCTCCGCGTGATTCAATGGTTATGCCGAAAATTAAAATCGGCTTGAAAGTGAATTGTTTTAACGACGAATACACGCGCGAACAATTTTCGCCGATTTTTGAACTCAAACATACCGATAACCCCGCGCGAATTGTCGCCGCGTCTTTTAATAAGGCAAATAACGGCTACGCGAAATCGGACGTCGTGATTAGACTTCGTGACAAATTCGGTGATTGGGGTGATTGGCTTGAAATGGCTAATGCGGCGGGGCAGGAGGCAGAGGCGGTTCAGTTCAAGGCGATTTACACTTTGACCGCGCTTGACGGTACCGACGAGGCTAAGGTTTTTGACTGCAATGTTGCTTATGTCACGGACGCCTATAATTTGTCGGGCGATACACTTGAAATTTACACCCTGCCGCAGACGTACTATCAAGACTTGGGGACGTGCTACGCGATGATTAAGCACAGCGAGCTTTTAGACGCGGAAATTAAGGCGTTTATCAAGTTCGCTAAACTTCCTAAGCAGAGAAAAAATATTGTGATTGGACGCGGCAAGGGAACGGTTGACACGTATTTTTTGGGCATTAACGGCGGTATTGACCCGCGTATTAATCAAAATACCCTGCATTTGACGGCTAACGGCAGGACTATCACTGATTTTTATTACAATACGCAGACGGCGACGGTTGATTTAAAGGCTGATTCCGGCGCCGAAATTCGCGCGTCTTACGAGTATGACGTTGACGCTGAAAATTGGGTTGAAATGGCAGGAGAATTAACCCAACCCTACGGCGACGCGGGGCTTTTTATGTCACGTTTCATCTACCGTTTGACTGATTCGATTGACAAAAGAATCAGCGCAGTTAAGTTCGTTTTGGAAAGAAAAAGCGGCACGGCGGCAGAGGAAATTTTAGCGACGTCGACGGGCAAAACCTTGACATTTACACTGCCGCACCGCGCTAAGAAAGAAAGTATTTATTGCACGGGTAATTGGGATTATGACGAGGAAACGCAGATTTTGACTGTGACAGGTGCGCCGGACGAAGTTATTTATTTGTCTTACGATTGGACGGGCATTTTCCCGCTGATTGATAACGTCACGGTCGGTTGGACGCCTGCGACTTAAGGGGTGATATTATGGGTGTTTCTTACAATGTGCCTTTGCGTGAAGACCAAATTTTTGAGAAGGCTAAAGGCGACATTGACAGACAAAATTTAGCTACTTTGACGTCCGCTATTCATTCAGAAACGGAAAATCGGCAAAATGCAGATGCGAATTTGCAGGCAGATATCGCCGCGTTAAGTACGGCGCTGTCAGATGAAATTACTTTGCGGGCAAATGACGATTACGCATTAAAACAGGAGTATACGGCTAAAATCACGCAGGAGGCAATAACAAGGCAGGAAGATGACGCGGCTTTACGTACTGCGATTAGCAATGAAGTTTTAACGCGAAATACTCAAACGGCGTCTTTGGGCTCGGCATTGCAAAATGAAGTTACAGCACGCACCAATGCCGATAACGCGATTAAAAGCGAATTAAACGCCAATCTGTCAAATGAAGCGGCTTTACGCGCGTCCGAAGATAACAAATTAAATGCGAAAATTGACGCTTTACGT
>CAJOKY010000343.1 GCA_905235425.1 uncultured Selenomonadaceae bacterium | reverse complement strand
TTTCGCGGCGTGACTAATGTTAAGGAGAATTAATTTGAATCTATTTGCAGACATTGAAAATTACGTGCCGCTTGCTGAAAGAATGCGTCCGCAAAAATTAAGTGACTTCGTAGGGCAGGAAGAAGTTTTAAATTTTTTGACAAAGCTTATTGGCGGGAATTATTTTCCGTCGATAATTTTTTTCGGTGCGCCGGGTACAGGCAAAACGTCACTTGCAAAAATTATTTCCAACGAAATTTCAAGCAATTTTGTAAAGATTAACGCGGCACTTTCCGGCATTGCAGAGCTTAGAAAAATCGTACAGAAGGCGGAGGAAGAGCGCAATTTCAATGTGCGTACAATTTTATTTATTGACGAAATTCACCGCTTTAACAAAAGTCAGCAAGATTTTCTGTTGCCGTACGTAGAAGACGGGCGAATAATTTTAATCGGTGCGACGACTGAAAACCCATTTTTTGAAGTAAACGGCGCACTGTTAAGCCGCGTGAAAATACTTCAGCTGGAAAAATTGACCGTTGATGATATAAAAAAAATTCTACAACGCGCGATTGACGAATTAAAACTGCCGGATAAAAATTTCCCAATTGAAGACAGGGCGATTGAAATAATTTCGGATTATTCGGACGGCGACGCGAGAATTGCGCTGAATTTATTGGAGCAGATTTATTTTGACGGCGGCATTACTGTAGACAATCTGCGAAAAATTTGGGGTGAACGCCTGCGAAAGTACGATAAAAGCGGCGATAATCACTACAACACGGCGTCGGCATTTATAAAAAGTATGCGCGGCAGTAATCCGAATGCGGCGGTATTTTATTTAGCGAAAATGCTTGACGGCGGCGAAGACGTAAAATTTATAGCGCGGCGAATTGTAATCTGCGCGGCGGAGGACGTAGGTAACGCAGACCCGCAAGCGCTGATTTTGGCAAATGCGGCGGCTCAGGCTGTACAGTTTATCGGTATGCCGGAAGCGCGAATAATTTTGGCTCAAGCGGCGATTTACGTTGCCTGTGCGCCGAAAAGCAATGCCGCGTATATGGCGATTGAAAATGCGCTTGCCGACGTGAAAAATTTTAAAGGCGTTGACGAAGTTCCAATTCATCTGCGCGATACGCATTATAAAGGTGCAAAGTTTTTTGGGTACGGCAAAAATTACAAGTACCCGCACGATTTTGAAGGTCATTTCGTCAAGCAGAATTACCTGCCGAAAGATTTTGCCGATAAAAAATATTACACGCCGAGTGAAAACGGGTACGAAAAAATTTTTAAAGAGTACTTGAAAAAGTGTTGGAATTTGTAGGGATTAGGGATTAGGGATTAGCCATTAGCCATTAGCTATTAGCCATTAGCGTTTAAAACCTAACAGCTAAAAGCTAATAGCTAAAAGCTACCAGCTAACCGCTAACACCTAACACCTACCACTCTACCAGCCGCCGGAATTTTTCCAGAAAGACGGAGTGAATAAAACAAGCACGGTAAAAATTTCAAGGCGAGCCAAAAACATACACAAACACGCTACCAGTTTGCTGAAGTCCGGCAAAAGCCCATAAGTACTGGTTGCACCGGCGAGACCGAAACCCGGTCCTACGCTTGCCATTGTCGAAATGCTGACTGAAATGCTGTTGACAAAATCAAGCCCGTCAAACATCATCACTAATGCAAAAAATGTATCCAGTATCACGACAGCGAAAAAAAATCTTGCCGCGCCGTGAACTACGCCTTCATCAACCGTTTTGCCGTTCAATTTTACGCTGTTTATTAAATTGGGGTGTAATCTTTGCCGAACTATCATCCCAACGAATTTGAACAGTAAAATTATTCGCGCCACCTTTAAGCCGCCTGCCGTCGAACCTGCACAGCCGCCTAAAAACATTGTCATCATCAAAAAAACTTTGCTGATAGGCGGATATAAATCAAAATCGTGCGCGACAAAGCCGGTAGTCGAACTCAAACTTGCAACGTGAAAAATCGCACTGCGTATCGCGTAGGCAGGTTCAAACTTCATTTCTAAAATTAAATCTGCCGCAATGACCGCCGCCGCTAC
>CAJOKY010000342.1 GCA_905235425.1 uncultured Selenomonadaceae bacterium | reverse complement strand
GAAGATAAGCAAATGAAAGTTTCCGTCGAAAAGCGGAAAGTTTCAGAGGAGTATGTTAAACAACAGGTAGCAGAAGGAAAGGGGACGGTGGTTTAAATGCCTGCACCGTGGATAGTTGCATTAGGTATAGGGGTATTGTTTGTAGCAGCAAACTGGGATAAACTCGTTAATTGGTTGAAAGATTTTACCAGAAAGATTGCCAATGCTTTTCGTAAAATTGGACACGCTGCGAAAATTTTTGCTCAAAAGGTCAAGAACAAAGTTTTCCAAGTTCTTCACCGCATCTTCTACAAGGAAGATAACAGATGGTTTCAAGAAACGACGCGCACGGAAGTTGATGAAAGCGAAGTGCCCGAATGGGCAAAAGCGGGTGTCGCTCAATCTGAAATTGATGTTACAGACAGGTATCAGCGTGAATTGCAGTTGACTTTGTGAGGTGTTTTATATGGGTATAAATCTTTCTACGCCGCAATTAATAATGACCGGCGTACAAGCTTTAATCGAAACGGCATTTGATAGGCTGAAAGAAATTTTCCGTCCCGACATGTCACTCAATGAAGTTGCCGAAAATTACTCACCGGTTATAGACGACATTATTACAAAGTACGAAAAAGAAGGCGTAAAGTTTAGCGCGGGCAAATTCAAAATCAGCTGTGTTGACGAGAAAAATTTTAACTTGGGCTTTGAACTTTATTTTCAAGACGCCGACAAAAAGTGGAGCAAAGTTGCTAAGACCAGTAACCCGATGGATGCTAAAGATTGGTTGTCGCCTGAAGGTTGGCAGGAACTTCAAAGCGTGAAAGAAAAAGTTTATGACGTCGAGGCGCCAAAATAGTTTAAAGGTGGAGTTTTCATGGAAGTAAAAACCGAAAAAAGAAAAATTTCAATGAGCGAATTGCGCCAATATCTTTCACCTGAAGAAATTAGCAGACTTGAATCAAACGGCACTGCCGATGATGACGGCTATAACATTGGCATAAGTAGCGGTAATATTTCAGGTAAACCGGGTGATGATTTTGCCGAAGGAAATATTATAATTTTGAATAGAACCGGTATTCACGCGCGTCCCGCGTCGGTCTTCGTGCAGACTGCATCCAAGTTCAAATCCAAAGTTCAAATCAAGGCTAAGGGCAAAAGTGTTGACGCTAAAAGTATTCTCATGATCATGAGCATGGGCTTGACGAAGGGCACGGAAATTACTATCCGCGCAGAAGGTCCCGACGCCTACGATGCCGTTTATTCGCTTATAAAACTTGTAGCAGACAAATTTGGCGAAGAATAAAAATTGCTTAATCAATATAAATTTAAATGCACCCGCCTTAGCGCGAGTGCTTTTTTTTAATCCAATTTTTAAGTTTTTATGTCAGTACATTTGCGCAGGAAAAAATTATATCTTCGCGAAAAAATATTATAAATAGATTATATAAGGAGGATTGCCCATGCCGATAAAAAATAAACCTGCTGAAACAAAACAGTCACCTTCTGAAGAAAAGGCAGAAGAAATTTTTATTCCGCAAGAGCCGCGTTATTCATTGGACGACATAATTTTACCGCAAGCTACGAAAAATCAGATTATGGACGTTGCAACTTATGCCGAAAATTCCTATCGCGTCTTTGAAATTTGGGGTTTTAAAAAGACGCATAAATATTCGCGGCGTATCGGCGTTAATCTTTACGGCGCACCGGGTACCGGCAAAACTATGGCGGCTCATGCCATTGCAAAAAATCTCGGCAGAAAAATTTTAATCGTCAACTACGCCGATATTGAATCAAAATTTGTCGGTGAAACGCCTAAAAATATTCGCAAGGCATTTGAAGCGGCTAAGGCGTCGAACAGCATTTTATTTTTCGACGAGGCGGACGCAATTTTAAGCAAGCGCGTAACGAATATGACGCAGGCAGTTGACGTAAGCGTAAATCAGACTCGCTCTGTTATGCTGATGTTGATCTTCATAATTTTTGCGACAAACTTCATTTCAAATTTCGACCCCGCATTTATGCGGCGAATTTCTGTACACGTGAAATTTGAATTGCCTGATGAAGAATGTCGGCAAAAACTTTGGGAAATGTACATACCTGCAGAGTTGCCGAATAATTTGGACGCGGCGGAGCTTGCGAAAAAGTTTGAAGGCATTTCCGGCAGTGACATTTCAAATGCAATGTTAAACGCGGCTTTCAAAGCTGCGCGATTGCGCCAAAATGAACTTGACAAAAATTTGGTATTTGAGGCGGTCAAAAACATTTTGGATAGCAAGGCGGCTAATGAAGATAAGCAAATGAAAGTTTCCGTCGAAAAGCGGAAAGTTTCAGAGGAGTATGTTAAACAACAGGTAGCAGAAGGAAAGGGGACGGTGGTTTAAATG
>CAJOKY010000341.1 GCA_905235425.1 uncultured Selenomonadaceae bacterium | reverse complement strand
TCTTTCAAAGCGCAAAACCGAAATATACGGCTGGCAAATTACTTATCACTTGCCGAAAGATTTTTAAAATATCAAGAGGTGTCGCTATGACTTTTGAAGAATTGAACGAAGTCCGAAACATAAAAATCAGCATAGAATCTGCCGAAAAAGCATTAGAAACGTGGCGCCGCGCCGAATCTTTGAAAATCCCCACTCGTGACGGTTTGCCGAAATCGAAAAATGCAGATTCGCGTGTAGAGCGCCTTGCCGTCAAAATAGCGGACGCCTCACGCAGGGTAGACGCGCTAAAAATGCAACTTGCAGACGCCATAGAGCGCCTTGAACAAAAAATTTGCGATGAAATATCAGACGCCAATGCCCAAACGCTTTTCATTATGCGTTATGTCGATTGTATGTATTTTCGCGACATTGGGCTTGCAATGGGCTATTCAGAGGCACACATTTATTATCTGCACAAAATCACCTGCCAAAAAATAATAGTCGCTTATAGTTGACTTTAGTTGCATAATAGTTCGCACCTGTGATATTATGTAGCATAAAAATTTGTTCGTTATTTCAGAAGGTCGCCTAAGGGCGCCTTTTTTAGTTGGAGGAAATATGAAAATATGGGAGCGGCAGGAAGGCGAAACAGAAAAAGCTTATTCGGCATTTAAAATGTATCTTGAAATGCCGGAAAGAAATTTGACAAAACTTGCTAAACATTTGTCAAAATCACGTCAAAACATAAGTAATTGGGCGTGCAAATATGACTGGAAAAGCCGCGCCGCCGCTTACGATTTGTCGATTTTTGAAGATGTTCGGAAAGCTAATGTCGATTCTCTCAAAGTGTCGATAAAGCGCAAAAACGCCATTGCTGACAAATTGGAAGAAAAAGCCTTAGCCGCTCTTGAAAATCTGAATTTGTCACGCATCAGCGGGCGAACAATCGTAGAAATGCTTACACTTTCAAACGCCTTGCGAAATGAAGCGGCAGAAATTGAAAAATCCTCCGAACCCGACACGCACATCACGAGCATTACCATAAAAAGGCGCGAAATATGAACGTAGAAAAAGAAGTCAACCCCGCATTTGAAGATTTTCTTTTTGATTGGAATTCCAAATTTTATTTTTTGGTAGGCGGCTATGGCTCGTCGAAATCCTACCACATCGCCTTGAAAGTCATTTTGAAACTTTTGACCGAAAAGCGCACCTGCCTTGTAGTCCGCGAAGTTTACGCCACCATCCGCGAAAGTTGCTATTCACTTTTCCGTGAAATTATTGACAGCTTGAATTTGGACGATACCGTAAATTTTACGCGCTCCCCAATGCAGATGACTTTTCCTAATGGTAGCCGAATAATTTTTCGCGGTCTGGATAAGCCCGCAAAATTGAAGTCCATAAATGACATTTCGCTTATTTGGATTGAGGAGGCGTCCGAAATCAGCTACAACGCCTTCAAGGAACTTTTAGGCAGGTTGCGCAATCCCGCGTTGAAACTGCACATAATCCTAAGCACCAATCCCGTTTCCACTTCAAATTGGATTTACAATCACTTTTTCACCCTGCCGAAATTCAACGACGCCGAACTTTATTCAAAGAAAAATCTGCAAATCGGCGAGGTTTATTATCATCATTCGACGGTAGACGACAATTTATTTTTGGCGGCGGATTATCGGCAACAGCTTGATGAAATGCAGACCTACGACCCCGATTTATACCGCATTGCAAGGTTAGGGCAGTTCGGAATTAACGGCGTTCGCGTCCTGCCGCAATTTGAAATTATGCCGCATTCTGAGGTTATGAAGGCTGTCGAAAGTATATCCGGCAGATTCAAATTTGTAGGTCTTGATTTTGGTTTTGAGACTTCCTACAACGCGGTAGTTCGCGTGGCGGTCGACCTTGAAAATAAAAATTTGTATATTTATTGGAATTATTACCGGAATCACGAGACCGATGACGTATTGGCGGATAATCTGATAAATGAAGGATTTATGCGCAGTCGTGAAGTCATCCGCTGTGACAGTGCAGAGCCGAAGGCGATTCGTTATTTGCAAAAACGCGGCTTGAATGCAGTAGCGGCAAAAAAATGGTCGGGCGG
>CAJOKY010000340.1 GCA_905235425.1 uncultured Selenomonadaceae bacterium | reverse complement strand
TAGTAAGTAGTTAGTAGTAAGTAGTTAGGAGTAAGTAGTTAAAAGCTACCGGCTAAACTAAGGTGATTAATTTGAAGAAAAAAATTTTATCCGCAATATTCGCGGGATTGATGGCGGTTAATATTTTCGGTGGCGTTGATAATGCGCAGGCGGCTACCCGCGCAGAAATCGCCGCAATTAATGTAAAAAAACCTGCCGACTTTAAATATTGGTCTGATAAATCTGCGGTAAAGCGCCAAATTATAAATTACGTTAAAGACGTTACCAATAAGAAAAGTAAAAATTTTATCCCCGTCGAAGACAGAATAGCCGTATTTGATATGGACGGAACGATACTCTGCGAAACTGCGCCGTTTGGCATTAATGCGTATTTTCCAATGTACACGGTTTTTGAATATCCTACTGACAATGTAAATACCGAAATGCGAACCCGTACGCAAATTTGGCTTGAGGCACTTCAAAACCACAATGTCACGGACGAAATTACCAAAGACAGAAGAAAACTTGTAGTGGAACTTTTCAACGGCGTAAGTGAAGATGAATACTCCAAACGCTTTAAAAAATTTATGGAAAAGCCGGTTGAAGGTCTCACTAATTTAAAATACGGCGAAAGTTTTTACCTGCCTATGATTGAAGTTATTTCCTATCTTAACGCAAATGATTTCACTGTTTATCTTATAAGCGGCAGTGAAAGAAATTTATGCAGAATGTTGATTGACGGCACTGTAGATATAAAGCCCAATCACGTCATCGGCGGCGATATGTCGTACAAATTTGAAAGTGTTCACGGCGAAAAATACTATATCGGCGGCGATAAAATCGTATTTGGCGACAAGGAAAGAACGCATAACACGAACACTTACAAAATTTTCTCTATCAAGCGCGAAATTGGCAAAAAGCCGGTATTGGCGTTCGGCAATTCAAGCGGCGATTTCGATATGTTAAACTACACGATAACCGATAACAAATATAAAGCCGCGTCGTTTATCTTAATGTGCGACGATTTGGAGCGCGAACTCGGCGATTTGAAGGCGGCGGAAAAAGTTAAAAACGCCGCGCAGAAAAACGGTTGGACTACCGTTTCAATGAAAGACGATTTTAAAACAATTTACGGCGATAATGTTAAACGTTCCCGTTAAATTGTTAATTTATACAGGAGGCAATTTTTTATGGAAATTAAATTTGTTAAAGCAGACACGCTGAAAGAGAAGCCGGACGTTTCAAAAATCGCATTCGGTACGCACTTCACCGATTATATGTTTGAAATGGACTACACGCCTGCCGAAGGTTGGCACGACGCACGCATTGTTCCCTACCGTGATTTAAGCGTAAGTCCCGCAAATACCACGTTGCACTACGGTCAAGCGATTTTCGACGGCTTAAAGGCGTATATGCACGGCGACAAGCCCGTAATTTTCCGCGCAAGTACTCATATGCAACGCATTAACGTTTCTGCAAAAATTTTGGATATTCCCGAACTTCCCTTCGACGTGATACTTACCGGCTTGAAAAAACTTGTTGCTCTTGAAAAAGATTGGATACCGAAAGAGAAAGGGCAAAGTCTGTACATTCGCCCGTTTGTATTTGCCAATGACGATTATTTAGGCGTCAACGTTGCGAAGAAGTACAAGTTTTTGATAATCCTTTCGCCTGTTGCCGCTTATTACGCTCATGGTTTTGCACCGGTAAAAATTATGGTTGAGTCTGAATACGTCCGCGCAGTTCGCGGCGGTCTCGGTGCGGCTAAAACTCCTGCAAATTACGCGGCAAGTCTTCATGCAGGGCTTATCGCTCATCAAAAAGGTTACGACCAAGTTTTGTGGCTTGACGGCGTTGAAAGAAAATATATTGAAGAAGTCGGCTCAATGAATATTCTCTTCAAAATTAACGGTACTATTGTTTCACCTTCGCCGAAAATTCAAACGTCGATTCTTGACGGCATCACGCGTCGCACGGTAAATCAAATTGCTAAAGATTGGGGCGTACCAGTTGCCGAACGTAGAATTTCTATTGACGAAGTGATTAAAGCTCACGCAGATGGTACACTCGAGGAAGTTTTTGGTTCAAATCCTTCTTCGC
>CAJOKY010000339.1 GCA_905235425.1 uncultured Selenomonadaceae bacterium | reverse complement strand
AAAAAAAGTTTTTAAAAGGGGTTGACATTACAACCAAAAGGTTTATAATGTGCAACAGATAAAACAATTTGGTTACAAAATCTAAGGAGGCAAATAAAATGAAAGCGTTGGAAGTTAAAGTAGCAAAGGTGTTGTACAGTAATGCGTATGACAACCTTGCGGAACTCAAAGGCAGTGTCAAGCAGGTAGCGTGGGCGTCAGATATTCGCGACGCTAAAATCGCCGAAGTTTTTATCAATGACGCTTGCATCAAACATCCGTTTTTGGCAAAAGTTTTGGTAAACGTTTTAAAACGTCAAGACAGTGCGCGCTTTTGGATTGATAACCGCGACCACGATTGCCGCTCCATCGCGATGGAGCTTAAAGCGGAAGTTTTGGCAGAAAAAACCGCGTTGGAATCGGAACTCGGCAACATTGACGAATACAACAAAAATTACGCTGAAACCGAAATGCGCAGACTTTTCGGCATTAAAAATCAGTACTACGCTAAATCAGAAACTTTTGATATAAAATCCGACAATCTTGAAGAAAAAAGACTCATTGACCACATTTGGTTGGCGGCAAAAGAATTGCTTGACGACTATAAAAAAGTTTATCCAAATGTTGACTTCGAAGTTGCAAAAGAAAACACCGAAGTCACGGCAGAAGAAGTTATTGCCGAAATTACAACGGCGGACGCAGTGGACGCCAGTGTAGCGGCTATGGAAGAAGTCAACAAGGCAAATGCAAATACCGAAAACGCGGTTGAAAACGTTGAAGAAGTCAAGAAGTTTGAAGTTGGAAAAGTTTACGTAAATTCTACGGTTTTCAAGATAAAAGTTTTGAAACGCACGAAGGCAACTATAACTTATACAGATAACAACGGCGTCATTCAGAAAAGAGCAAGAATTTATGTTCGCAACAACATTGAACGCGTTTCTGCAAGTGGACTTTTAGATACTATCGCTTTGCCTTATGCGGCAAATGATATCGAAAACGAAGAGCCGGAAAAAACCGAATCCCAAATTATCATTGAAGAATCGGAAAATAAAATTCATACTTTGAAAGATTATGCCGCTAATTACAAGCGCGACATGGAATATTATTCTGAGCAGATTATTCAATACTACGGTTATATCGCCAAATACGAAAACTTCATTTGGGAAGCGTACCTTAAAGTCGAAGACGCCGAAAAAGAGGCGGTGGCGATTGAAGCGGCCATCGCGAATCAGCACTTGATTGACGTCACGGACGAAATTGTAACGGCGGCGGGAATTGACGCTAGTGTAGCGGCTATGGAAGAAATTAACGCGGCAAATAACTTCTCGGTAGAATTGCTTATGGCGGCTATCACGAAGGCAGAAAAGGCGGTTGAACTTATTCCCGTAACCTTTAACTTGCAGGCTTTTAACAACACTGCCGATGATTCGAACAACACTGCCGATGATTCGGAAATTGATAATCAAGCGTCCGCATTGCGCAAAAAAATTCTCAAATTGGAAAATCAAATTGCCGAATTGGAAAATCAAAAATATCACCTTGAAGGCGAATTGGCGAATCTTTATGACGCCGTCGTAGACGATTGTAACGAACTTTTACAGAGCAAAGGCGTAATTGAAAAAATCGAACACATTACCGAAGAAGAATTTAACTCCTTCACGTTACATTTTCCTGACAGAGGCGGCTTTTCGATACATTATGCCGACGATTGGAAAGACAATCTTTTTTGGGAAGTTGGTGATAGCACCATTGACTTGATTTACTGTAGTAAATTCAACTTGCCAAAAGCACTTATGGCGTATAGCACGGCAACGCAGTTCAAGGCGGTGATTCGCGAACTTGTAAAGGCTATCAAGCGCGGCGAAGAAGAATTTACCTTCCCTGCCGATATCCCGCCTGCATATGAAGATATTCCCTTTGACGAAGACGATTGCTTTATTGACGAATTGGACGAGGAAGAAATTGCGGCTAATCTGTGGTTTTAAACTTTCAATCACGCAGAATAAAGGCGGGCATAAACATAAACAGGCGGGCATAAACGTAAAGATTAACTAATAAATAAGTCACGTGACTATACTAAAAAAGGCGGCTTGACAGAGTCGCCTTTTAAAGTTTAAGAGTGATTAACTCTTAAATAAGTCAAGGGAATTATATCACGTTCCTTTGGAAGGGCAAGTGCAATGATAAGAGTTACAACTGATTTATCGGAAATAATAATCAAGCCGTCAACGGAGCTTGAAGAAATAATTCAAAACGTCAAGACAATTCTTTCGACGTTGGTCGGCGAGGTACCGCTTGACAGAGAATTTGGTACCGACAGAGAAATATTAGACTTGCCGATATCTGTAGCAACGGCGAAAATAAGCGCGGCTATCGTGAAGGCGATAAACAAATTTGAACCACGCGCGCGCGTCACGAAGATAAACTATACTCAGTCAAACGAAGAAACGCTGGACGGCATTTTAAAGCCTGCAGTTGACATTGAACTTGTAGAAGAGAAATTGCGCGGCTATGTTTTGATAGAGGGCTAAAATGGAACTTAAGGATTTACCAAAATTAACTTTTGCAGACGCCGATATAGACACAATGCTTGAAAACGCGTTGAAGATAGTTCGCGGCTTGCTTAAGCGTGAAATATCGCGTGCAGATCCGCTTATGTTATTCATAAAATCCTTTTTGGCGATAATTGCCCAACAGCGCCTGTTAATCGACGAGCTGGGAAAAATGAATCTTCTTGCATATTCTAAAAGCGAGGCGTTGGAACATTTAGGCGTGTTAGTAGGAGTATATCGCCTTCCGGCAACGGCGGCAGTCACGACGGTACAAGTCACGTTATCAGCCCCTAGACAAAGGGCAGTTACCATAATGAAGGGAACACGCGTACACGCAGGCGATAACGTCAATTTCGCGCTTGACGAGGCAGTTATATTTCCTTCCGGCGAAACGTCAACTACAGTAAGCGCTACTTGCCTGCAGACGGGCGAAATTGGCAACGGCTACAAGGCGGGCGATTTATGTCAAATTGTAGATCCACAACCTTTCCTGGCGACGATAGTCAACTTGACAGAATCAGAAGGCGGCGCTGATATTGAAGATGATGATAGTTTAAGGGAACGTATTCACGAAGCGCCGGAAAAGTTTTCCAATGCCGGAAGTGCAGGCGCCTATGAATATTGGGCTAAAACGGCGTCGAATCTGATATCTGACGTGTACGTTATAAGCGAATACCCCGGCGAAGTTAGCGTTTACGTACTTCTTGACAACGGCGAAATACCGAATGATGAGATGTTGAATATTGTTGCTGAAGTCTTAAACGATAAAAAGGTACGTCCACTTACTGATTTAGTGCACGTCAAGCCGCCGAGTATTCAATACTACGACATTGACGTTAGATATTACATTGCACGTACGGACGCAGTAAGCGCCGTAACAATTCAGCAACGTTGTGAAACGGCGGTTGACGATTATATTTATTGGCAGAAAAAGAAGTTAGGACGTGACATCAATCCTACAGAATTAATGTTTTTGATTCGCTCTGCAGGCGCTAAACGGGCGGAAATTCTTTCACCTACGTTTACGCGAGTGTCACCGAAGGCTGTAGCCATTGCCCGCAATATCACTGTATCTTACGGCGGCATTGAAGATGATTAAAAAGGAGGCGGCAGATGTTAAAAGATATTTTAATACCAAGATTAGCTGATATTCTGCCGCGAAATATTTTAGCCGATAAACAAATGTACGCGGCGGCAGAGGCGCTTGACTTAGATTTAAAGGCGCTATCTTACGACGCTTTTCAAGTCTTGCACATACCGCGCCTTGATGAGCTTAATCACGACGTACTAGATACACTTGCTTATCAGTTCCACGTTGACCATTATGAGCCATCGGAAATGTCGCTTGACGTCAAGAGAAATTTAATTAGGCAGTCAATTCTTTGTCATCGCATTAAGGGTACGCCGCAATCGGTTGAAGATTTTTTGGGATATTTCGGCATAAAGGCAACCGTCAAAGAGAATTGGGAATATGGCGGCGAGCCTTATTTTTTTCGCTTGACGGTTTCGGACGTTGCTT
>CAJOKY010000338.1 GCA_905235425.1 uncultured Selenomonadaceae bacterium | reverse complement strand
TTTTTCCGATATTGTACAAAACTTTCACTGTTATGTAAAATTTTTAAAACAAAAAACCCTGCAAACTACGCATCTGCAGGATTTAATGCGGCGTTGAAAAAATTTTTCGCCTGTTTTATAATAATGCTGTTACTAACCTTAATCCGGTAACGGAAAGGAGGGAGTGACGTGACTTTCATTTTAGGAGTCTTGGAAAAGGTCGTGGCAGGCGTTATCATTAATTACGTTTGCAAGTGGATTGACCGCCTTCTCAAAAAGAAGTGGTAACACATCCCAAAAAACTTAGCGTCAAGTAGACGCAACCCCTTCAAAAGTTTTACCGGAACTTCTGAAGGGTTTTTTGTTTGCGTCTGATCGGAGTCTTACGATCAAAAAGAGTAACGTGACTTTATTTTCTCTTATATACCGCAATGATAACATAAACAAAACAATTTGGCAAGGAATTTCTATAAATTGGGTGCCTGCATCATATCAAGCTCCTTGATTCGCAGATGATTTTTTAAAATCCAAACAGTCCACATTATTTCACCCAAAAATCCCGGTAAACGTTTTATATGAGCAGGTAGATCCGCATTTGGCAACATTTTCATATATTCTTTTGTAACGTCTATGATAAACGAAAACAGCCAGCTGCAATATGAATTAAAAATATTTTTTCTCGTGACAAACATATTGCATTTATAAAAAAATCTTGAATTCATAACTTTATCAAAACAGCTCTCATAGTCGGGAAAATTTTTAACAATATTTTTTTTCGACATAGAAACTATTATTTGCATAACCTCATTATTGTAACCGCTAGCTACACTAGCTATATTGTCATGTTGTATCCAATTATTGAGACAAGTCATTAAAATGACATCATATTTTTCAAGCAATATTTCTACCGCGTCTTGAGTCAAAATTTTATCGTAGACAAAAGCCGTATCTTCAGACTCTGTGAAAAATCTGCGGTAATGTGAAAGCCCTATGATAGAATGATTTGTATTTTTCCACATCCAATACAGCGCCGTCAATTCGTTAATGTATGGATTGAGATAGCTGACATTGTCGCCGGTATTGTCGCCTAAATAACCTAAGTCTGCGGAAATGCCTCTGCCTGCGTGAATGACCTTGTAGCCTGCCGGAAGATTTTCGACGTGTTCGGGCGGCAACGGCTTATGTGTTACTACGTACATGGCAAAATCTTTATGTGCTTTGTGGCGGTGACAGATAAACCATCTGCCGGCAAAACTCGGTATAAAATTAACCGTCTCAAAATGTCCTACCGTTGCGCCGATATATTTTTCAAAATCCGAGCCGTACCTTGCAAAGGTTATCACAACGTCGGTAATGCCTTCAAGCGCTGAAAATTCGGTGGTAAAATCAATGCCTTCCCTGCCGTAGACAAGTGCGGCATCGTAGTGGCGAAATTGGCAGTCGGAAAATTTTTTGTAGACGCGGCTGTAAATATTTTCTTTTATCGGCAACATTTCTTCTGCGCTGATACAGTCAATTTCGGTAACGTCATTAATGCCTTTGGTAAGCAGTTGGCTTTTTGCAAAGTGCGCGTCAACGTCCAATAAAGTTTTTGTCGAATTGAATTTTAAATATTGCATTAACTGCTGATCCGAATCAACGTCGTAAAATGCTCCTGTCGGTATAGTTAAAAATTCGCGCAGAGAAACAACTTGCGAACGCGGACATCCGATATTTTTTAAAATTCCCTGCAGTGCGTTAAATTCTTGAAAATCAGCAAGTACAATGTAGTCAGCTACCCCCCCCCTTTATCATCTGCGGTAATTCTTGATAATCGTGTAAATTGCCGTCTAAGGAAAATTTTCCGTCACGTAAGAAATGGAATTGTTTGCCGTCCACTTCACCGACAAAATTTATTTCGCCTGCAAGCTTGAAAGGACGTTGACCTACTTGTGAAAAAAATTCTGCCTTATCTCCGCGCAGAAAAATTTTTGGTATAAATTTTTTTGTTTCGTACAAACTTTTTGACTCCTATCGTAAAAAAATTTTTCCGATATTGTACAAAACTTTCACTGTTATGTAAAATTTTTAAAACAAAAAACCCTGCAAACTACGCATCTGCAGGATTTAATGCGGCGTTGAAA
>CAJOKY010000337.1 GCA_905235425.1 uncultured Selenomonadaceae bacterium | reverse complement strand
ATGGTCTGTTGACGCCGTTGCCACAAGACTTTTTGATCTTGCCAACACGATAGCAGGCGGCGATCCCGAAAAACTTCAAGAAATGCGTGCGGCTGTCGAAGAAGGGTTCGCGCAGGCAGGTCAAGTTTGGCAAAGTTCAACCGGTACGTCACAAATGCCCGACATTACTCAACAGACTTACAACGAACTCATGCACCGTTTTGATACGCGTATGCAAGAGCTTACCGGTGCCGCCGCCGTTGCTACTGCGTAAAATTTTTGTAGCGTGAAAAATTTCTAATGACGTAAAAAATTTATCTATAGCGGCGTAAATACTCGTGACAATTCAAATTGCTAAAATAATCTTAGCGGTTAGACTTTCGCTTTAACAAAAATGTAAATCAGACAAATTTGGCGGCGCACTTCCCCCTCGCCGCAGCGCGACACTTAGAGATTTTTCTCCGGATCGGGTGACTCGTGACGGGTTTAAGAGAAAAAGGTGCAGAAAAAATCAAAGTAAGCGTGTAGACTTAAAGTTTTAACGTGTAGAGGCGACGTGGACACGCCTGTAAGAATAAGGCTTTTGCAAACTTCCTAAATGGATCCCCACGAAAAACTACTTTCTCCCAGAAGCCCGCGACTTCAGTCGGGGGTGGTTCACTCGTAACTTTTAAAAATTTCGTAACTTTAAAAATTAATCTGCCGTGTAAAAGCGGCGTGAAAATAAATCTCCCTCCTGCGCGGAGGGATTTTTTTATTAAGAATTAAAGGTTACAAGTGCAGGTTAATTGTTAAACGCGTCGAAATTTCTTTTGATTAATATAAAAAATGCTGTTTATTCAAAAAAGGGGTACGGTCTTGCAAAAAATTGAATTTCTTACTTTCCTGCGTGACGCTGACATTTGCAAAGAAATTTTTGAAATCATACGACACGGCGGCAAGCCGTTTCCTTTATCTGTTCCCGCTACGGCAGCTCAAGTTCCTGCCAAAGTTGAATTTCTGACACTGCTACATGAGCCGGATATTTGCAAAGAAATTTTTGAAATTGTAAAGCGCGGCGGTAAACCCGGCGACGTTCAAAAAGCTATCACCGATAACAGCGCGGCACAAAATTCAATGTCTCTGCGCGAACAAATACGCAACAGAATCACAAACAGAATGGCGGGTAATGCCGCGCAAAATGCTACTCCTGCACAAAGTAACGGGGCACTTACAAATGTATCTTATGAAAGTACCGATCAGGACGAGGCAGAAGAAACTCCCGATATTAAAAACGTGTTGAGTAATAAACTTGAACTTTTGAAAAGCAAGGCGATAGGTGGCTTTGACGGTACAGGCGGCGTGACAGTTCCTTTTGATATGGTTGCCGCAGTGCTAAAAAAAGTTTGTCCCGTTTGCGGGCAAAAGACGCGCGTAACTATGATAAAGCCGCAAGTTCTCGTTGAAGATACCGATTATGATTTTTGCATTCACCGTCAAGGAGTGAATCAATATCTCTATTCGGTTTGGGTATGTGAAAGTTGCGGCTACGCGGCGGATATGTCAAGATTTATGGAAAAACCCTCCGAGCGCGTACGTCGACCGTTACAAGCTTTTTTGACCGAAAACGATTTCCGCACGCCTTTCACCGAGCAACGCGATAAAGATACGGCGTTGATGCTTTACGAAATGGCAATTCAATTCAGCAGAATGTTTGAACAGTCAAAACTTATTGAAGCGTTGCTATATCAAAAAATGGCGTGGATTTGCCGCATTGAAGACGATGAACCGCAGGAATTGGAGTACATAAACAAAATTATCGAACTTTTGGAGCAGTCACTGAAAGATGAACAATATCCCGTAGGCAAGCTTACTGAAGATTTTGCCTCGTATATTTTGGGCGTAAATTATTACTACATTGACAATTCGGTTCAGGCGATAAAGATTTTCCAAAAAATAATGGCGTCAAGGACTGCAAAGAAAGAATCGCCGGAAATTTACGAAAAGGCACGCGAAATGCAGGCTGTCGCTCGTATGCCTAAGGCTAGGGACTAAATCATACTTTTTCTTTGGCGCAAAGAAAAAGTAAGCAAAAAGAAACAGCCCGCTGAAACGACATCACGTCGTTTGCGCGGGCGGGCGCGCGTCCTTGCG
>CAJOKY010000336.1 GCA_905235425.1 uncultured Selenomonadaceae bacterium | reverse complement strand
ACTTAATCGCGTTGTCGACAAGGATTAAAATTAACTGCTTAATCTTCTGTTCATCGCAACGAATTATAATTTTTCTGAAACCTTCGCCGGTAAGCAGAATGCCTTTCTTTTCGGCAAGCGGCTTCATCATACGTACATTTTGCGTCAAAATTTTGCCCAAGTCCGCGTCTTGAATTTTAACTTTCAGCGCGTTGTTGTCACTGCGTGCAACCATTAATAAATCGCTGACAAGTTTTGACATTTTTTTAACTTCGCTTTTAACGTCGCCGATAACCTCTTTCAAAAACGGATTATTGATTGAGGGGTCTGCCAAAAGTAAATCGGCGGACGCCATGACTACGGAAAGCGGCGTGCGCAGTTCGTGTGACGCATCGGCGGCGAATTGTTTTTGTTTATCGTACGCCTCTTTAAGCGGAATTATCGCACGTCCCGCCATTATGTGACCGAATGCAGAGGCAACTGCCAACGCGATTATGCCTAAAATGACCAGCATGTAAGTTGCCTTGCGAAGACCGGAATACAGCGCCGTCACGTCTTTGCCTACATAAATTCTCTGTTCGATATCGCCGACTTGAATAATTTTTGTAGTCATCATCACGTTTATGACGCGTCCCGATTCACTCGGCAGGTTGAAGACTTGGACTTCTGCGTTTTGAAATTTTTCCGGCGTCATAAATTCCAATACAAACGGTTCAATTCTGAATGACGCGCGTACAAAGTCAAGCAGTTGCCCTTCCGGCGTGAAAATGTAAAAAAATAATCGATCGTTGGTATTTTTATAGTAGCGGTTTTCATCAACGGCTGTATTGGGGTGACGAATGTGGTAAGCTTGCGTCTCGGCAATTTCATCAGCCGCATCGGAAATTTCCTGCGCCTGTTCTGAAAACATTGACCAATCCATTGACACGTGTACCAAAAAAATCAGCAGGATTAAAAAAATCCCCATGATTGTTGAATACACCAGCGTCAAGCGCAGGCGACTGCTACTGAAAATTTCCACTTTTCACTACCCGCTACTTACTAACTACTCACTACTCACTAATTACTAATCAAGCCTCAAGGCGATAACCGATTCCGCGCACTGTCTTAATTGAAATACTGCCGTCAACTTCGTTTAACTTTTTGCGCAAAATCTTCATGTACGAATCAATATTATTTGACGTGATATCGCGTTCAAGTCCCCAAATTCTGTCCAAAATAATTTCGCGCGGCACTACTACGCCTAAATTTTGTGAAAGTAAATCGAACAGCTGAAATTCGCGCGGTGAAAGTTGTATGACTTGATTTTTCTTTTTCAAAACCTTTGTCGTACGGTTCAAAGTAAATTCGCCGACTTCTACAATTTCCTGCTGAATTTTTTGGTTACTGCGTCTGCCAAGTGCGCGAAGTCTAGCCAAAAGTTCCTCAAATTCAAAAGGCTTTACAAGATAATCATCAGCACCGGCATCCAATCCCGTTACGCGGTCTTCAATCGTATCTTTTGCAGTCAACATTAAAATTGCCTTTTCGTAACCTGCATCTCGAAGTGCTCGGCAAGCGTCAATGCCGGAAACATTTGGCATCATCCAATCCAAAATCAAAATGTCGTATTCCGAATACATTGCATATTCGTAAATGTCAGCGCCGTTAGTTATCCATTCGACTTGTACGCGATTTTGTGACAACATATATTCAATTAATCTTCCAAGCCTTTTGTCATCTTCAGCAAGTAATACTCTCATCATTTTTAGTTACCTCCATTTTAGGTTTTAGGTGCTAGGTGCTAGGTGTTAGGGGTTAGGGGGTAGGTTTTCTACGATCTACCTTCTACTATCTACAATCTACAATCTAATCCCTGCTCCCTCTTCCCTATTTCTTTTCGGATTAAATTTATTCATCGCTTGATTAATTCCTTCTGTAAAAATACATTTTACGGCAGGTACAAGCGAATCAAGCGCCGCCGCAATTTTAGCCGCGTCTTCATCATTAAAAGGGCTTAACACGTGACCGTTTACTGTCCAATCTGCGGGAGGACGACCGACGCCGATTCTTACACGAGGAAAATTTTTTGCGCCGCCTAAAAATTGAATTATCGATTCAACGCCGTGATGTCCGCCGCCACTGCCGGAAGGTCT
>CAJOKY010000335.1 GCA_905235425.1 uncultured Selenomonadaceae bacterium | reverse complement strand
ATGAACGCAATCGACGAAACCTTGAACTCCGACGACCTGACACCGCCCGGCGCGTCGCCGGTCGTCGTCACCGTCCATATGCCGTATTGCGTCGGCTTCCACACATAGGTGCCGTCCGCCGTAAAGGCGTGCGACTCGCTCTCGCCGCCCTCAAGCGCGAACGTCAGCGTTCCCGAACCCCAATAGGCGATTGGGTAAATCGCGGCGAGGTCGGTGATCGTCCTCGGGCTCGGGAACGTTTCCAGCACATAGCCAGAAACATAATTGGCGCCGGTTGTGGTGTCGAGCTTGAACACCTGATTGGTGCTCATGGTGTTCAGCTCAAACGTCTCCTCCGCATAGACACCGGCCGCCCAGACGAGAGCTGCCGCCACCCATGCTGCTTTTCTTAGTCTTTTCATTGAGTTGTCCTTTCGGTTGTTCATTATTTGTTCGTAATTTGTTGATAATCAGGTTGAAATCAAGTTAATCCATGAACTGCCCTCACAGCACAGCCACGCCGCGCACGACAGCACAAGACACAGGACTTTGGCCGCGACCTTCGCCGCGCTTACTGGCCCTGCGGTGCCGATTTGCATCTTCGTCCCCGCCGTGAGGCGAGGCGCGAGCCTGTCAGGATGGGATTTGTGCAGGATAGTTTGGTCCGTCGCCACTGTTGCACAAGTGCTGGCAAGGCGGAAGCCGATGTTGTCGTTCGTGTTGCCGACGTCGTTGTTGTTGCGATACGCGGAAGTGCAGTTGCCCGCGTCGTTGTTATAGCTGCCGCCGCGTTTGCGCCGGTTGGTGCCCGAAACGCAAGACTCTTCTCCTGTGGCTCCAAAATGGTGAAGCACACGCCGCCCGAGGTTGCGGTGCTTCTGGCGCGTTCGAAGGCTGCGCCTCATCCGCGCATCAGGCTCAATCCGAACTTCGCCGCTGTTGATGTCGAGGAAATTTTCGTCGTGGTGGGCATAGATTCCCTTGAAGCCGAACCATTCCGCCGCCCCTTCCATCGACCTGATGACGTCTTGCAGCTTCTTCTCGCAGCAGATTCCGCAGGCGAATGCGTGATAGTGCCGCTTCAAGCTCTTGACCGTCCGCCTGAACCGACGATGTTTTTAATAAAAATGTCTTTACCATCAGAAAGTGATCCAGAAGTAATATTTCCAGAAATATATTTTTTAATAATAGATAATAAAAAAGGCCGTAAATTTGTCACATTGGAAATGGGAAAAGTGAAATTGAGTAAAAAAAATATAAATCTGGATTTTTTCAAAGATAAAAAATTAAATACTTATTGGGACATAAGTGACGATAATAATTATATTCAAATAACAGAAAAAGAATTCAAAAATGAAGAAGACTATGAAGAAGATGATCTTGAATATACAAATGAGAAAATAATAAATGCAACAAATAAAGAAATTTATCAAAGTTCTCAAGCACAAAAATTATCGCAAGAAGAAATTGAAGATTTGAAATCAACAACACAAGATAAAAATGAATTAATTAAAAAAATAATTGAAAATAATACTTCAATGGAGAAAAGAACAATTTTTTCAAAAGAAAAAATAATTAAAAAAAAAGCATTAAAATATAAATATTTAATATTTATAACACCACCTTCATTATTTAATATCATCGAAACTTTTTTTTTATATGATTTCAAAAATATTAACCAATTACGATTTGATTCAGTCGCTACGATGTTAATAAATTCCAACTTTCAAGAAAAATGCAGTACTATTATTATTGACGAATCAAGCAATATTTTAACTTTGGCTTATGCACAAAGAACGCAATTTGATTCAAAAGTTGTTCATTTATTCTTTGATCGAGTTCCCAGTAAAAATATAAATTTGTTAAATTTAAATAGAAAGCAAAAAGCAAATATTCAATATATGAGATATTCTTTATTAATAGATGAAAATAAAATTATTAAAAATTTTTATGAAAATAAATTTGCGAATTTAGTTATTTGTATGAAAGAAGATAAATTAATTCCTAAATATTTTTTTGAGCTTTGGCAATTTTTGAAACCTTCTGGAAATTTTGTGGTTTTTTCCAAAGATAAAGAAATTTTGACTTCAATTGATAAAATCATGGTCGAAAATAATTTAGGAATTGACTGCAAGAT
>CAJOKY010000334.1 GCA_905235425.1 uncultured Selenomonadaceae bacterium | reverse complement strand
GATTGAATACGTAAACTTCGGAAAATTCCTTGACAAAACAATTTCGTAAGCCATCCATAGCGGCGCCGTCAATCCAGCCCGCATTTGTCACAAAACCGATAACGCCGCTGTCGCCGATTCTGTCACTTGCCCAGCGAAAAGCTTTGATGTATGAATCATAAAGAGCCTTTTTTAGAGTTGCGTTCGTACCTGCGGCGTAAGTGTCGCTGATTCGCTGTTCAAGTTTTGGATAAAAATTATTT
This sequence comes from uncultured Selenomonadaceae bacterium, assembly GCA_905235425.1. Classification (GTDB taxonomy): domain Bacteria; phylum Bacillota; class Negativicutes; order Selenomonadales; family Selenomonadaceae; genus Quinella. The sequence goes on along the minus strand of CAJOKY010000334.1, from coordinate 1,879 downwards.
TGGGCGTTGTCGTTGGCGGATTTCTGACCGACAGAATAGGGCGGGTTGCCGATAATAATTTTAATTTCCATTTCCTTTTGCTCATTGACGCGCTCGGCATTTTCTTCAAGCGCAAAACTCAAAAATTCAATTTCGTCGCGTTCAAACATTTCAAAAGTATCAGTGAAACAAATACCGTCAAACGGGAAAAAATCTTTCAAGCCCAGCGCATCGTGAAACGTATTTTCAATGTTAATTGCGGCAATGTAGTAGGCAAGCAGTACAATTTCGTTTGCGTGCAGTTCATTTTGATATTTGCGCAGTAAATCTTTTTGGCGAATCAAGCCGCTCTGAATCAGCCGCGTTATGAAAGTGCCGGTGCCGGTGAAAGGGTCGAGTACGTGAACTTTTTTGTCAGACAAAGTTTTTCCGAAATTTTTTTGTAAAACGTCGTTGACGGAATTTAAAATGAAGTCGACAACTTCAACCGGCGTGTAGACAATGCCGAGCCTTTCGACAGTGAGCGGCAGAGCGGTTTTGAAAAATTTGTCGTAAAGTTCAATGATGATAGTTTGGCGCTGTTCGGCGGTCGTGGCGATTTTGCAACGTTCGCGGACGGAAATGTAAAATTTATCAAGTTGCGCGTTGTCGTCTTCGGTGTCAAGCAGATTAAAAATTTTCTGCATTGACTTTGAAACGGCGTTGTTGTTTACGAAAGAATAATTTTCAAAGAGCGCCTCAAAAACCGGCTTGGTTACAACGTGCTGAGCCAACATTTCTACCGCGTCTTTGGTAAAGATTGAAGGATTGATATTTTTGCGAAGACCGCGCAGGTATTCTTGAAATTCGGGGAGGTCAACCAATTTCAAAATTTGTTGCTTATGGCGTTCGGCAATTTCGGCGATATCTTTAGCCCATTGCTCCCAATAACGACGGTTGCCGACACGTTCAACCATACGCGCAAAAATCACATCTTGAAGTTTGTCGAAGAAAAGCGGCAGTGTAAGTTGCTCGGACGTCCCGCCGTCAAAATTTTTAATTTCAATGTGCGAACTGGAATTTTTCAGCTTAATTTCTTCAACAAAAATATCCATTCGCGAATCGTGCGCGCGCAGAGCGTTCAAAACGTCCCACACCGTGCCGAAATCTTTGCTGGCGTCTAGTGCGTCTTCAGGATTTATGTCAATCGGCACAACGACGGGGATAATAATGTAGCCGTACTTTTTGCCGGAACTTTTACGCATAACGCGCCCGACTGCTTGAACAATTTCGACTTTGGATTTACGCGGCGACAAAAATAAAACCGCGTCAAGACTCGGCACGTCAACGCCTTCAGAAAGACAGCGGACGTTAGTCAAGATACGGCAAGCGTCGGCATTTTTCAGCCATGAAAGTTTTTTGTCACGTTTAGCGGCGTCTATCGTGCCGTCAATATGATCAGCCGTAACATTCATATTCAGCGCGTTAAAAGTTTCGGCGATTTGTTTTGACGCGGCAATTTTCGGGCAAAAGGCAACAGCTTTATTAAGCGGCGTAAATTCTTCGTCAAAATCATTGAGACTTCGTTTTTGCAATGCGTTGACACAGCCGATAAGCTTAGCTACGTCATCAAGGTTAATGGTTTTGTCGGCGGCAAGCGCATTTTGAATTTCGGCAGGGACGGAATTTTCAGTGACAGTCAACACGATAACTTTGTAATCACTCAACAAATTTTTTTCGACAGCCTCACCGAAACCGATATGAAAAATTTCATCGCCGTAAGTTTTCGCGTCGTCCATTGACCAAAGTTCCAAATCATTATCGGCGGCTTTCTTCTTAGCGTCGGAATTGTAAAGGCGCGGCGTGGCAGTCATATAAAGTCGCTTTTTGCCGTGAATAAAATTTTCAGCGTGAATCGCGG
>CAJOKY010000333.1 GCA_905235425.1 uncultured Selenomonadaceae bacterium | reverse complement strand
AACCAAGTTGCAGCATTGAGGTTTCCCAATATCGAGTGCCTTAAAGCCTTAGCTACAACCGTTTGCTCGATAATAAAATTATACTGTTTGATTTATAAACAATCAAGAAAATATTGTGCGCCTTTCCTCCCCACGCCTAAAGGCGGGGGCTTCTCGGCGCTTTTAGGTGAATTTATTTACTTAAGATTTTTTTGAATAAAATCCCAAATTTTTACCCACATTTCTTTTTCGCCATTATCTTCGATAGTGTCAATTATGACGTCTTTATCTGAATCGGCTTCAAATTTATTTTCGGTATCCAAACTGTCTAAATACGCAAAATAACGCGTGCCGTTTTCTTCGTAAAAACTCACCCAATTTACTGCCTCAACAGGTTCCGTCTCTTTAACTTGCATATTAAGCTTTATGATAGCGCTAAAACCGTCTTTTCTGTTAAAAGTTTTAAATTTTTTAGAATTGGTGCCGCGCTTAATCGAGTCTTTGTCAACATAATACTTAATTTTCATATCGCTTTCATCGATTGAGGAGATCAATTCCCAATTTGCGGCAAAAGCCGTTGACGAAAATATTATAGCGAAAACAAACGCCATAATCGTAGAAAACTTTTTCATAAAAGAATCCCTCCTAAAATTTTTACATAGTATACACCATGAATATTAAAATTTTAATAAAAAAATTAAAATCTAAAAAAAATTTTCAGCGCACGACGACGTTAATTAATTTATTCGGCACGGCGATAATCTTTACAATATTTTTACCGGCAGTCAACTCCTGCACGCGCGGCAATGTCGGCGCAATTTTTTCAAGCTCGGCTTTGCTTAAGCCCGTCGCAACTTTAACGTGTTCGCGAACTTTGCCGTTAATCTGAATTACAATTTCTACTGTATCTTCAACAATAGCCGCCTCGTCGAATGTAACCCAACTCTGACGGTGTACGTCGCCTTCAAAAAATTTGCTCCAAAGTTCGGCTGAAATATGCGGTACAAATGGCGCAAGCATACGCAATAAATTATTTGCAAACTCACGCGCCAAATTGGGATTTATCGGCTTGTCTTGAAATACATGCGCGGCGTTGACAAGTTCCATTAACGTACTAATCGCCGTGTTAAACATAAATCTATCGCGAAGGTCTTCAGTCACCTTTTTAATCGTCTTATGCAAAATTCGGCGCAACGTCTTTTCTTCGTCGGTTAATTTTGCAACATTGTAATTTTCAGCACCGGCTTTAATGGCGTCTTCAAAAATGCCGAGTATGCGCCAAACGCGATTCAAAAATCTGTATGAACCTTCAACGCCTTGATCGCTCCAATCTAAGTCACGTTCAACAGGCGCGGCGAACAAAATAAACAATCTTGCGGTGTCAGCGCCGTACTTTGAAATAATTTCTTCCGGCGAAACGACGTTGCCGAGAGATTTTGACATTTTCGCGCCGTCTTTTATAACCATGCCCTGCGTCAACAAATTTGTGAAAGGCTCGTCATAATCAAGCATCTTTGCATCACGCAAAACCTTTGTGAAAAATCTTGAATAAAGCAGGTGCAAAATTGCGTGTTCAATGCCGCCTATGTATTGGTCAACGGGGCTCCAATAATTTACAATATCGCGGTCGAACGGCAAATTTTCATTGTGCGGATCGGTGTAGCGCATATAGTACCACGACGAACAGATAAACGTATCCATTGTATCTGTTTCACGACGCGCAGGTTTACCGCATTTCGGACATTTGACGTTGTTAAATTTTTTAGAAGTGGAAAGGGGACTAAGTGCGCCCTGCTTAAATTCCACGTCGTCGGGAAGTTCAACCGGCAAATCTTTTTCAGGTACAAGCACTTCGCCGCAATCGTCACAATAAATTATCGGAATAGGCGCGCCCCAATATCTTTGACGCGAAATAAGCCAATCGCGCAGTTTGTAGTTGACTTTCTTTTTGCCGAAACCTTTTTGCTCCGCCTCGTTCATAATGGCGTTGAAACCTTCGTGAAATTCCATGCCGGTGAATTTGCCGGAATTTACCAATACGCCTTCGTGTTCGACATAAGCCGCCGTCATTTCCTCAAGCTTTAAAACTTTATCCTTAGGCTGTAAAGTTAAAATAATATCAATGCCGTACTTTTTCGCAAACATCCAATCGCGCTGAACTTCAGAAGGTACGCCCATAACC
>CAJOKY010000332.1 GCA_905235425.1 uncultured Selenomonadaceae bacterium | reverse complement strand
GACAGAAAGCGGGCTGCAAAGTCTGACGTTTCGCATGGAATTTCTAAAGACTGTGAAAATATTTTGTGCTATGCGAATGAAAAATTTCTCGGTCGGTTGAAAGGTAAGGATCGGAAATATTATTTGACTGAAGATTTTCCAAATCGTGCGTGGCGTTATCACGATTTAACGACTCACAAAACTGCCGAAGAACGTCAGAACATTTCTTTCACAATCGTTAATCCAAATAAAGGTGAAAAATATCCCGCAAATCCAAATTCAACGTGGCGAGTAATAATTTTTCCCGGCGATTACAATTTCTTGAGAACTTCAAAACCTATGCTGAGATATTGGAAGGATGCCGACAAGATAAAATTTTGGAATGATGTCGGCAAGTACTTTTTTACCTGCGGAAGTTGGAATGAGTCAGGACGACACGAAGGAAAGCACGGAAATTTTGGGCGAGAAAAAATTTAGTTTTCCAAAGCCGTCAAGTTTGATTCAGCATTTAAGCTCCATTGCGACGCTGTCTGATAAAAATTCGATAATTCTCGACGCATTTGCGGGTAGTGGAACGACAGCTCATGCAGTTTTGAAGTTGAAGGAATTTGACAATAGAAACAGAAAATTTATTCTGATTGCGGAAAAATAATATTGCAAGACGATTACGTCGGAGAGAGTGAATCGAGTCGGTGACATTTGAACAGCCTGCAAATTTTGTATGGTTCAGTGCTACTAAAACTCCTTATCTTGAGCCACAAAATTCGTCGTTGCTTGGAATTTATAACTATGTGGCGACTTATCTTTTGTACAACGGAATTTTGAAGGATAAAAGCGTCAAGGGCGGAAATATTTTGACGAAAAAAATTTTGTCGGCACTTCCTCATTACGACGGAGAAAAAATAATTTACGGATCGATTTGCAGGATTGATGAGAATTTTTTGGAAGAAAACAAAATAATTTTTCTACAGATACCAAAGGAGTTGAAATTATGAACGCGATGCCAAATTTAGAGATTATCTGCAGTCGTGTTGCGAACTGCTACAAAAAAATTTACGGTAATAAGATTCAAGGAATTTACCTTTACGGGAGTTATGCACGAGGAGATTTTGACGAAGAATCCGATATTGATTTCACGGCGATAGTTGAGGGCGACCAAGTTGAACTTAGGAAAAAGCGTAGGGAAAACCGCGACGATTTGACGGATATTGAACTGGACTATGATGTTGTGATTTCATTCGGAGTGATTCCGGCTGATTTGTTTGAAAAGCATAAAAATTTCTTGGCATACTACAAAAACATTCTGCGGGAGGGTAAACGCATTGGATGAGCGGGCAGAATTTAACTTAAAATTGGCGGAGGAAAGATTAGCCGTGTCAAAAAAATTACTTGACGACGAATTTTATATGGACTCGGTGAATCGTTCGTACTACGCATTTTTTTATTCGGCGAGAGCACTTGTCGCGAATGATGCGATGGATTTCTCAAAACATTCTGCCGTGATAAGTTATTTTCGGAAAAATTATGTCAAAACAGGGATTTTTGATGTGAGATTTTCCAAGTACATCGGAGATGCGTTTGATTTAAGAAATGAAGGAGATTATACATACTTTGTGAACATTGAAAAAGATGATGCGGAAATTCAGTACAATCACGCCGTAGAATTTTACGAAGAAGTAAAAAATTATCTGGAGAAAATGGAAAATGCAACTGAAAAAATATCAAACGCGGACACTTAAAATTTTATCAGTGTTCAGTTCGTTTCAGCAAACATTTCTATTCAACAGTCGGCGATATGAATCCTGAAGAAGTCGATTGCGCCCAATATATCGACGCAAATCCGAATGTAGAAACTTGGATCAGAAATATCGAACGCGAACCAGAATATTCTTTTTGGTTGCCAACTCACAAAGATAAATTTTATCCTGAATGGAAATTTGGCAAATGAAAGAATCGTTCGTTTTCAGTTAGCTAAATTTAATTCAAGAAATTCCCGATGAAAACTTGTGGCGGCGTATTCAAGCCGAAGTTGCCAACTTAAAGAAAACAAAAAAATTCGGCTTGGTCTTTGAACCTCAAAATCCAGAATGTGTGCCGCTTTATACCGTACCCGTCAAGAAAAATTCTCTTGTTACTCTTAAATCCAACAAAATCAATGAAACTTTCCGCGTAAATGAATATTTATT
>CAJOKY010000331.1 GCA_905235425.1 uncultured Selenomonadaceae bacterium | reverse complement strand
CCGTCGCCCGATTTGTAATCAATAAACGTTTTTCGTGCCGCAGCAGTCAAAGTGATAGAATCGTTGCCGCCGAGCGCGTTAATTGAAACGTTGTTGCCGCTGTTTGTGATTGAATCGTCGTAAGCGGTGCCGGTGAGCGTTCTGTTGTTGTTTCTGTTGTCAATGGTGACTCCGCCATTTCCGCCGCTGATCGTCACGTTGTCATCGTGATTGTCGATGATATCATTACCCTTCGTGCCGTTGATGGTTGCCATAAAAATTCACTCCTTCCCAATGGAATTTTTCTGCATTTTACATCAACTGTGAAGTCAGTACAACCGCCCAATAAAAAAATTCCCGCAACTCAAGACGAGTAACGGGATTTAATTTTGCCCGCGCAGATTCATTTGACGAGCTTGTTGCCGCTAATCCGATACGTGTCGCCGTTGACGTTGACAGGTCTCAGCCGAGATGCCGAGTTGGTCGATACTTTTCACAACGAGTACGTCGTCAGCTTTAAGCCTGCGCAGAAGTTTTCTATACTCCTGAAGGTAAGTCTTTGCCCGATTTCCTGTCGACGAAGACATTTTTGATATCAACGCCGAAATGTTGCAAGGGGTCAATCTGCCAGTCTTCGTGTTGGTCTTTACTTGAGATACGAGCGTAGCCATAAATTTTGCTCATGCTTTTCCCTCCAATCTGAGTGGTGTGGAATTGCTGATGACAGATTAAGAGAAAAGAATCTGCAACGTTTTGGTCTTGCGTTTGATTTTTTAGGGTGATGTCGGCTCAGGCAATAACTGATGCGGTTAAAAAAAATACGCCGGATTACCCGACGTCAGCGGTGTCGCTGTTATTATGTCGATTACAGGTGAGATTTGTATGTCTCACATAATCGTAGCTTTTCAGAAAAGTAAAATAATCGTTTTACGACTCATGTGCACTAGCTCTGTGTCAAAAGTTGCACGATCGGATTTGTAAAGTGAGTAATCTTGCGTTCCTTTGGAATCAGCATAGGATTTATGCCCAAGCTTTTAAAATCTCGCAGATAGCTTTTGAAAGTAGTTACGCTACCTTGTACAGTAATGTCGGTGCGTTTTATCTTCGTTCCCTTTATAAATTGTTCCTTAGCGATGCTGACGTGCCTGGCCTGAGCGATGAGCTGTAAAAGTCGAACTAAACTTTGTTTCTTTTTAGGAGAAAATGATGACTGTTCGATTCGCTTTTTGGCCCAATAAAAGCTGTAAAAGTCCCCCAAGCCTACGCTGTTGCGGTACTCTGATATTAGAACGTCTTTTGCTATATCCTCGTTGAGATAGTGAAGAATACAGCGATCAGAGAATCTATTCTTTCTTCTGAGACTCAAGACGCGACCTTTCAAACATTGAACTTCAAACCGGATAAAGTTATCGGCGGCGTCTAACAGAGACTGCTTTTGTGACGAAGGAATATCGTTATAGACCTTCTCAATCTGTTTACTTTTATCATAAAAAATAACCTTAACAGAACTATTGCCTTCAGCAGCACTTTGATTCTTAAGCGCAAGACGGCTAACCCTCTTAAGGTGCTTCCTAACGTAATGTGAAGTCTTTCTTGTCAGCTCTAAGAAGAGATCCTTATCTGCAGTATTGTTGAAGCGAAAGTTGAAGGTGTAGTCGATGCGTCTACATAGCCATGACTGCAGATTGATCAGACTCTCATGGCTGAAATATCTGCTCATGACAGCGCGAAATCGAAATCTTAGAGTTAGTACGTTGACAGGTGTAGCTTCAAATAAGTCAACAGTGAGTTTTTCTTTGATCATAACCAAAGGTTCTATCTCAACACTAGCGTAATAGGCGGTATAACCTGTTTGATTGTCATCTCTGCGAAAGATGGCAAATTTCTTTATACCCGTTTCAGGGTCGTGACTGTTAAGAGACCTGCGAACGCTCTGGAATTTTGTATCACTAAAAAGCTGATCTTGTTCCTGCTCTGTTAGTTTAAGAGAAGTTATAATGTCAGAAACAGCTTCTTGCTCAAGAGATTGTATAAGTTCGACGGTGTGCACCATATCAGAATATCCTTCGTAAAGTAGAATTACATTTTTGATATCAGGATTTTTTAGTATCGGAATTTCAATGTCAGGTCTTTCTTGATATCTTGTCTTTAATAACAGAAATTTTAATACTGGCTTTTGATATCATTTTCTTTAATA
>CAJOKY010000330.1 GCA_905235425.1 uncultured Selenomonadaceae bacterium | reverse complement strand
CTTCGGCGTTAAATTCCGTATTTTCATCCACAATAATTTCTCCCGCAATTCTATTTAAAATCATTAGTTACACTGTTCATAAAGTGAACATAATTTTTAAGCTTTCCCTCTTTATCCAAAATAATTTCGTCTCCATCCGTAAAGACATATCCCAATGCACGCGCAAAAATCTTTCCCTGCATAATGTCACTGTCACGACTCGCCACGCTGATTAATATGACACCGAACTTTCTATCTTCGCTTATTGGTTTATCTGTTTTAGTGGTGTAATTTCTTTCTTTAAAATAAAATTTGCCGCCTTCGTTATTCTTGCCGTATTCGTACCAAACTTCAACTTTGATGCCGTCAACAGCCTTGTCAATGATTTTATGCTGATTTTTAACATGATTAGGAAAAAGTCCTTTTTCCAAAGGATAATTGTTTCTGATTAAGTCAACCGCCTCAATCAGTGCGCTGTCAGCGGCGTTTTGCAATTTCATTTCGGTTTCAAAATCCTTTGCAATGTAGGCATAATTCAATTCGGATTTCTGAATCCCTTTTACAAAAATTGCGGCAACAAGTAGCAGACAAATGCCGGTCAGCGTAAAAAATCCGCGTTCAGATTTCAATTCCTGTTCCCTTATGTTAGGAGGTAGAGGGTAGATGGTAGATAGTAGGTTTCCTACTCCCTACTATCTAATCCCTGCTCCCTAATCCCTGTTCCCTAAAACCCTTCCATTTCTTCACAGGCAGGCATAAATACCGCCGTAGAAAGTCTTATGCGTTTATTTGTAGCTAAACTTTCCATTTCAAGTTCAATGTGCAAAACTCTTTCATCAAGCTTTTTATACTTGAGAAAAGTGATAATAGTATCGCCAAAAAAATTTCCGCCGGTTATCGGATTTAAAAATGAACTGTCATTAGTTCGCTTGGCATTAAGTTTGTGACTTTTGCTGACTTTGTAAACGCGCCTTTCTGCAATGTCGACAACATCTGAAGAATTTTCATCTTTAATTGAATGATATTTTATTACCAGCGTGTCTATCTCTTGACCGCTGTATGTGATTTCCCTTTTTACGTAGAAGGCGGTGCGAGCTTCATTGGTAATACGTGTCAAAACGTCCTGCGCTTCAACTTCCAAAACGTAATCGGCGGCTTGACTCTTCGCCGTTGAAAAAACCGTCATCGTCGTTTGAACAAGCCCGTACAACAGCATAATTATCAGCGGCAGAGCTATTACAAATTCAATCAGTACAAAGCCGCGTTGATTATTCACCGTCTGCAATCCTTACCAATTTTTTAAATTTTATTTCGGCGTCATTCCAAGTGACGGTAACTTCAACTTCGCGCAGATTTTCGGTTACGGCGTCAATATGCGTCGTGACTTGAAATTCAACCGGCGTCTTGTCAGCGTTTACATTATAAAGACCGTAGCTTTTCAAATCTGCGTTATCGCCGTTAAAATTTTTAACTGCCGACAAATTATTCTGCGCAGCAAGGCTTTCAACCATAGCAAGCTGTTCATTAGCCAAATTTATCGCGTGAAGTTTTAAAGATTGATCGCCGTTTTGTACGCGCGTCATTGCCTGCAAAGCCATAATCGCGGTAAATGAAAGTATCAGCGTCAAAAATACCGTGCTTAAAAGCATAAAGCCGCGTTGATTCATTTTGGTAGTGTAATATCGCCGCGCCAACGTCCGACACTGTCAAAAATTATGTATCGATGTGAATTGTGCCGCGAAGTAATCGTAATGTGACCGGTATTACTTTTTGAAAAATAAAGTATACTTGCACCTTGAATAGAAAATCCCTCCGGCAAATTATGCGGATTAAAAATTTCTTGACTTCCCTTGCAAATTTTGTAGCCGGTACCGGTAAGGTTCACTTGCAGTTCCTTTGCACTACCGGTAGAATTGACTTCTTTAAAAATTCCTGCATTATAAGTAGCATTTTTGTTCATAGACTTTGCCCAATCCAGTGTACTTAAAAAATTTTTCATCTCGTAATCAAGCGCGGCAACGTCAACCATACGCGCCGCCTTAGGCAGAGCAACTGTTGAAAGCACGGCGATTATTAAAATAACTAGAATTGCTTCAAGCGTAGCAAAGCCGCGTTGATTATTCACGTAGTCACCAACTTTGGAAGTCTAGCATAAGTCAATTAAGTTTGCAAGGTTAATTAGGGAACAGGGATTAGGGAACAGGGAT
>CAJOKY010000329.1 GCA_905235425.1 uncultured Selenomonadaceae bacterium | reverse complement strand
ACTTTTTCTTTGGCGCAAAGAAAAAGTAAGCAAAAAGAAACAGCCGTGCTCACTCGCGTCCTGCGAGCCCGCACGGCGGCGCACGTCCTTGTGCGCCTCCTTCTATTGCGTCGTTTTCAAAAGTTGCTACTTTTTCAAATTCATTTATCAGCCGAAAAGGAGTACCTACGATGGCGAAAATTTTTGTTGATACTTTTGACGACGAATTAGACGCCGATATACTTCGACTGCTTGACATAAAAATTTTAAAAGTTTTGGAAAGGCATTCCGACGCCAAGCACCCCTTGACTCAACAAAAAATCATTGACTACCTTGCTAAAGATTTTAACGGCGAAATTTGCGATCGCCGCTCTGTCAGCAAAAATATTCGCTCTCTGAAAGACGCCGGCATAAATATTATTTCGTCGAAAAAAGGAAGTTGGCTTGTACGCGACTTCGACGAATCTGAACTGCGTATGCTCATTGACAGCGTGCTTTTTTCAAAAAATATTCCGACAGAAAAAGTTCAATCCCTTATCGACAAGCTGAAAAATCTTGCCAACGAATATTTCAGCGCGAAAGTAAAGCATATTATCAATTTGCCGCGTCTGCAACACTCCGACAACGCGCAGGTTATGACTTCGCTTGATATTTTAAATGACGCCATTCACGCCAAGAAAAAAGTTACCTTCATTTACAACAAGTACGGCAAAGATTTAAAATTGCATCCGCGCAGGACAACGCCGTACAAAGTCAGTCCGTACCAAATGGCGGCGACTAACGGCAATTATTATCTTATCGCCAATACTGACGGCTACAACAACATTTCGCATTACCGCATTGACCGTATGACGGAAGTCACAATGCTTAATGAATCTGCGCGGGATAATCGCGACCAAAAAAATAAAATCGAAGGTTGCGTAGGCGGCTTGAACTTGCCGGAGCATATGGCGCAAAATATTTATATGTTCGGCGGCAAAAGTATTTGGGTGAAATTTTGGACGCGGGAATTTATGATTGACACTATTGTTGACTGGTTCGGCAAAAATTTTAAAATTTTGCAAAGTGCAGATGAAAAAATTTTGGTGGAAGTTAAAGTCAATGAAAACGCGATTAAATATTGGGTTATGCAGTACGGCGAAAATGTCGAAGTGACTAAGCCGGAAACTTTACGCAGGGAAATTCGCGATATGGCAGAAAAGATTATGCAGGCGCACAGTTAATTTTTGGAAGGAGAAATTTTTTTATGGGGGTAAAAATTTCAGCAGTTATAATCGGAAGTATCAACATTGAAGTTGACACTTTGAAAAAGATTGAAGGCGTTAAAATTTTCAAAGTCACTGACAGAAAATCTTGCGACGAGATTGTAAACAACGTTGCAAGTGACGATATAGTTTTTATCATTTCGGACGGACGCGAAGTCTATTACGCGGAAAAATTTTTCTCACGTCTTCCCGCATTGAAAATTTATCTTGTGACGGAAGCTCAAGCCGCCGATAATAAAAATTTGCGTGACGTGATTATTCAACTTCCCGCGCAGAATTTCAATCAGAAGATTTATGAAGTTGCCAACGCCATTAATGAAATTTTTAATAATGGCGGACTTGTGGAATTGGATTTGAAGGATCTTAAATCGGTGTTGAAAAATTCCGGCAAGGCTGTGGCATTTATCGGAGAGGCGACGGGTGAAAACGCGGTTCAAGATTGCGTAGAAAACGCGCTTAAAGGTCGAGACATTAAATCTGCGCGCGGCGTAGTTTTAAACTTTAAAGGCTCTGTCGACGCTTGTACAATGAGTGCAATTCATGCGGCAACTGAAAAAATTCAAGCGGCGGTAAGTGAAGACGCGGAAATTATTTGGAGCGTTACGGTGGACGAATCTTTAGGCGATAAAGTGAAAGTTGCAGTTATCGCGGGAAAATTTCTCGGCTAAAAATATTTAAACTTTGAATAAAAAAGGCGGCGTGGAGATCATACTTTTTCTTTGGCGCAAAATCCGCGTCCTTGTGCGCCTCTACTATTAAGGCTTTTAATATAGTACCTTGAAGACAGTTGACAAAATAAAAGGCGGCGTGTTGAAAATTCCACGTCGCTTTTTTGGTTCAAATATTTTCGTGCCAAATTATTTATGTTCCAAAATTCTGCCGCTCCACAAATCGGCGTACTGTAGGAGAAGAGTCAATTTTTCTTCGCGCATTGCAACGCTACGGTTATCC
>CAJOKY010000328.1 GCA_905235425.1 uncultured Selenomonadaceae bacterium | reverse complement strand
TAATTATAGCCCGATTACGGGTAATTGTCAATAATCGAACATTATTTTATACTAAAATCATAAAAACCGCAAACGCTATTTGTAAGTATTGAATAAAGGTGTTTTTATGATTTTGTATGATAAGCTGTGGCAAACACTCAAAGAAAAGAACATTTCACAATACAAGTTGATAAAAACATATCACATAAGCACAGGTCAGTTAGACAGACTTAGAAAAAACGGAAACGTCAGCACCTATACGCTTAATCAGCTGTGTGAGATTTTGGACTGCGATATTTTTGATATAATTGAATACAAAAAAGATAAATAACACAGAGTTAATCGCGCTTGATATCTCTGTGTTATTTGTTTATATTATAAAATTTCCCTTGCAATAGTTGCGATTATATTGTAAAATTAAATTGAAATACAAAATTCATTCGGAGGAATACTATGTCTCAGGAATACAAAATCAGAACCAAAAACAAAAACGTGTTTCTGCGCGTTACCAAAGGTCACTTTGCGACAATGCACAGCCACATAAACTACTATATTGACGTTACAACCCAAAAGACAAGACTGTCGGAGGCAAAAGCGGTCGCCAAAGAGATGGTTTCCGCTTACCGCGCGCAAACAATCGTCGATACAATCCTCTGCCTTGACGGAACCGAGGTTATCGGGGCTTGCGTAGCCAACGAGCTGACAAAGGACGACTATGTGAATATGAACGCGCACCAGACAATTTACGTGGTATCTCCCGAGTTTATCGGCGGCGGACAGATGATTTTCCGCGACAACCTTGTCCCGATGCTCGCCAACAAGCACGTGCTTATTTTGGCGGCTTCGGTTACGACGGGAAAAAGCGCGCTCGCGGCTATTGACGCAATCAAATATTACGGCGGACACGTTGTGGGAATTTCCTCGATTTTCGCAACGGTGAACGAGTGCGACGGCAACCCGGTTCATTCGATTTTTAATCCCAACGACTTGGGCGATTACCAAAGCTTCAGACCTCACCAATGCCCGATTTGCCGGCGCGGAGAAAAAATTGAGGCGCTTGTAAACAGCTTTGGCTATTCGGCGCTTTGAGTAAATTCACGGCGGAGATTCCGCCGTGTTTTTTCTAAAAAACAAATTTGGCGATTGCTATTGACAAACCGATATTTTTAAGATATAATCATAAATGCTGAATTTCAGCGAAAACGGCGGAATAGCTCAGCTGGCTAGAGCATTCGGTTCATACCCGAAGTGTCGTAGGTTCAAGTCCTATTTCCGCTACCATTCGGCCCGGTGGTCAAGCGGTTAAGACACCGCCCTTTCACGGCGGTAACACGAGTTCGATTCTCGTCCGGGTCACCACTGCCCCTTACGTTTGTGAGGGGCTTAGTTATTAACCGCCGGTGTGGTGGAATAGGCAGACACAAGGGACTTAAAATCCCTCGGATTAATACTCCGTACCGGTTCAAGTCCGGTCACCGGCACCAAAAAAGGCAGTTTTTTAACTGTCTTTTTTTGTTGCCTAAGTTGCCAGAAATGGCTTAAAACCTGACTTTTTTGATTTTTCAAAATTTGGTAAAGTCTGGATAAATTCGTTTATAACAATTTCTATTGCACTACTATTGCACTACTAAGAGATCAGTACGGATAGAATTATTTAATCACTACATTTTGCAACTCGCAAGCAATGCAAGTATGCGCATACTTGCTCAATACGCTTGCCGGTGATGCTTCCCCGAACCCCAAGATCGTCAACTTTGTTGACGGCTGCGCATTCATAGAACGCTAAAAATGTCCGCAAGTGCTCTCTCGCGCTTGCGGACAAATTATATCAGGGGAATGGATTATCAAACACATCATATTCGTTTATCATTGATGATACAAAACAGTAGGATCCCCAACTCGCAAGCAATGCAAAGTAATATTACTTTTGCTAATACGCTTGCTGATGATTAGCTCCCCAGCCCCCTGAGATCGCCAATAAACATTGACGGCAGCGCATTTACAGAATGCTGAAAAACTATTATGTAATTATATGAAGATGAACATTTTTCTCTATTGCGATATTGATGGTTTAATGTTACAATAATTACACTTTAGATTAAGAGGTATAAAAATGACGGTAGCTGCCTGCGTCAACTTCTCAGCCTCCTGCTCCAGCAGCTCGTTGAGGGTCTCTTCGACGCTTCCTCTAACTAATTCTTTGATTTCCCCCTTGATTA
>CAJOKY010000327.1 GCA_905235425.1 uncultured Selenomonadaceae bacterium | reverse complement strand
GTAGGGGGTAGGGGGTAGGAGGTAGAATTTACAATCTACTATCTACCCTCTACCCTCTACATTCTAATCCCTAGACTTATCTTGAGAATTGTTGGTAGGTATGGCAACCGGCGCCTCTTCAGCCTTTGACGGTGCATCGGCAGGCGACGGCGCTTGTACAGACGTTGCGTTGCCGGTAATGGAATATCGCGTTACCCACGTAGAATAGCCCTTTGCAAAGGCGCGTAGACGTACCAACCCTTTATAATCGGGATCTTCTTCCTTAATCGAACGGTACGCGCCATCATATTCGTCATCTAAGTCTGTCCAAGTTTTTGAAGACAAAGTCCACAATGAACCTGCGGTAATTCTTTCCGTACCTTGCGGAAGGTTTACCGCTTTTTTCATAAATCTAATTTCCGTGACTTGACCGGCGGAATTTTTTGTCTCCTGCCACTCCCAAAGAATCAAGTTCGTACCCTTAAGCTGCATTGTCGTAGTATCGGCGGTAACCTTTGTGGTAGTGCCTTTATCATCTGTGTACGTCCAAAGATCAATCCAGCGATTTTTCGCATTTTTGCGGTCAACTTCGCCTTGTCTGAAAACTTCATCCACAATGTAGGCGTAAAATTCCTCGTCAAATGACTTGGAATTAATTTCCTTGACGCGACCTTCTGACGCCGACCAAATGACAGTACCTTCTGCGTTGTAAAAATCTTCGCGTGAATATTGAACAGTACGAGTTTGCGGATTTATTTTCAAAAGTGCGAGACTGTACGACAACTTATTGGGATCGGGTATCGTGTTTGAAATGCCGTAAGCCTTGATAGTACTTTCAGCGCCTGCGTAAGTGTAGGTTGTCTTAGTCCACGCCTCAATTTCCGTTGCAATTTCCCTGCCGTCATCAGTCTTTGCCTTTTTAACGACTTTCACGGATTTTGGATCATAGTACTTGCCGAATTTGTCATCAGCACTAAGATAGTACCACTCAACCGCTTTTGATTTTTCACCCTCCGCCGCATTGACGACGTTGCCGATAAAAAAAATAATTGCGCCAATTATCGCCGTCAAAATAATTTTTTTCTTCAACTCATTCACCTCCCCTTCTCTGCTAATTTTGAAATAATCTTGTTGCTGAGTTCATCAATTCCGGCGCCGGTTTTGGCGCTTATGCAAACGGTATCAAGCGCGGAAACTTCTTTCACTGCGGCGGCAAGAGCCTTTCCGCTGTCGGCAAGTTTATCTGTCTGCGTTATCACTGCGATAATAGCTGCGCCGCTTTTTTTCAACTTACTGAGCCATGCAAGTTCCAATTCAAATGAATCATTGGAAATAAGCATTAACGCCACTTCGACACTTTCGGCAGATTTTTCAGCTGTCGTAACCTCCGCGTCAAATCCTACCGTATCGACGAGCATAATTTTTCCTACGCCGCCAATTTCCATTGCACTGTACCTTGTTTCATGCAAAATTTTATTGTTCATCAAAGCGTACATCAGCGCAGACTTGCCGCTTTTACGCTTGCCAAAAATTCCGACCTGTCGCATAATCACGCCACCTTTTTACTTTACGTGCGAAAAATTTTTTTCATTATATCACAATGTCGACGTGTTGAAAAATTTTTTTTAATTTCAATCCAATCCTTTTCAATTGTCAAAAAATTTAACTATGTTATAATGATTCAAGTAATCTTTTAGAGTTATAGAATAATTAGACTGGAGGGATTGTTAAATGGATGATGTTGTAAAAAATTTTATGACTGCGCTTTCAAATACACAGTATATTGGAAACGACGCATTGTATCAGGCTATCAGAGTTGTTCAAGGTTCGGCAACATTCAAGACGCGATTAACAATCTTGTCAATGATTGCAGAAACGCCGGCAGTGTGTCAAATTTTTTAATAAATTCTTGCGGTATCATATTGGACAACGAAGACACCGGCGCAATTACCGGATCGGACGCAGGCGGCTCAACCGTCAAAAATTCCTATAGCGTTGTTCCGGAATACGGCGACCTCGTGCAATATACCGGTACGAGATTCACCAAAAAGCGCTGAGAAGCCCCCGCCTTTAGATGTGGGGAGGAAAGGCGCACAATATTTTCTTGATTTTTTATAAATCAAACTGTATAATTTTATTATCGAGCAAACGGTTGTAGCTTAGGCTTTAAGGCACTCGATATTGGGAAACCTCAATGCTGCAACTTGGTTGCAGGGCTGAAGTCA
>CAJOKY010000326.1 GCA_905235425.1 uncultured Selenomonadaceae bacterium | reverse complement strand
ATTTCTTCATCGTCAATATCAGCTGAAGATCCAACGTAGCTTTCGTTACCGAGAACCATTGCGTTTGCATCGTAGCTCATAAAAAAAATTCCTCCTTTGCGTCTAAAAGACATCTTAACTTTTTTCTTCAGCATAACTACTTCAGAAAAATGTTATTGAAGAAATTATATCGGAATTACAAATTTTTGTCAATTATCAATTACATAGCGAAGTTTTTTAGAATAATGTATAAAAAAGTTTAATCCAAAATGTAAACTGTCACGACGCGGCGTCCGAAATCCATAGCTTCCGCGTAACTTTCCATACAAAGATCGATGCGATAACCGTAAATAGCGCCGCCGGTATCTGCCGCAATAGCTGTACCGTAGCCCGGAATGTAAAGACGACTTCCCAACGGAATAATGCTGGGATCAACGGCTACAACGCCGTAAGCGGCGGGAATGCCTATTGCCGTAATGCCTGAGCCGCCGCCGTCTGAGGGCAGATAAGCCGTAGCTTCCATTGACATAATCGCCGTGTAATTCATACCTTCTTCTAAGTTATTATACTCTATTGTTTCATCTTCTATATTATTTTCATACGTGAGATTTTCGGCACCGTCGATAACGTTAATCGGCTCGACAGCCGTTTCATCCGGTGCTTTAACCACCGCCTCACGTGTTGTATTCACAAATTCTGCAGTTTGAGTAAGCACGTTGCCTGTCATTTCAGGAGCTTCAACGCTAATTTCCTCAACAGGCTTAATGTCTTCAACCGGATGCGTAAAACCGAAACCGAAGGTTGAAAATCCTGCAATCGCTAAGCAAAGTGCTATTTTTTGATTAACATTTTTAACTTTCTTCCAAATACTACGCTTCATTATTCCGCCGCATAACGCGATAAAATTTCGCGTCCCGAGTTTGCCGATTGAAAAATCGACTCGCTGCCTCGGAGCAGCCTTCCCCCTTTCAACAAAAAAAACAAAATCACAACCGTGAGTATTGTACTACCGGTTAGTGAATTTGTCCTGAATTATTGGTGAAATTGTGCTGAAAAATCAAAAATTTTACATCAAGTATCTTATGGCGTTTAACTTTTCTAAGTTTTACCTAAGTTTACTTAATGGTTACCTGATTTTTATCTGACTTTTATCTGACTTTTACCTAAAAATTTTTATGACGTCAATCCTGTTAATACGGCAAAGTAATAGAAGACCGGCGCCGTGAAAAACATGCTGTCGAATCTGTCAAGTACTCCTCCGTGACCCGGTATCAAAAAACCGGAATCTTTTATGCCGGCGGAGCGTTTTATCGTCGACTCTGCCAAATCGCCTAACGTTGCGGCTATCGCCATTATCAAGCCCAAAATCGCCATCTGCGATAACTCGAATGCAAAAAGTAAGTGTCCGAATAAAATCGCCGTGAAGATCGTGCCGATAAGTGAACCGAAAATGCCTTCAACCGTTTTGTTGGGGCTTATTGACGGCGCTACTTTATGTGAACCTATAGCCGAGCCGATAAAGTAAGCGAATGTGTCACTTGCCCATGTGCATAAAAACAAAATCCATATTAGTTTACATCCTGTGTCAAGATTAAAAAGCGCTTGGAGCTGTGACAAGTCAAAATTTGTTACCAGCGATGCTATTACGTCTGATAAATTTTGTACCGTGTCGACATTTTCAGAAGGTATGCCTTCATCTGTCAAAAAGCGCAGTAAAATTATATGAGTAAACGGCATACCGATATAAATCAATCCCGCTGCTGATACGCATATGTCGGTAGGGCGCAAGCCGAATATTACCATTAGCGTAAACATTGCTATTGTTCCTAACGTCATTGCGCCTAAAAGCTCTTCAAAATTTCCCAGCCACGCGCAGCATAACATTAATATCAACGTTATCGCGCCAAAAACGTACGCTGTAGAGACGCCTGCACGCTGAAAGACGCTACAGTATTCATGCCACGCGATAAGCGCCAAAAGTATTGCGAAACCTGCAAACGGCGTTCCTCCTGTTTGGATTAAAAACGCCGATATGGCTATTCCGATTATTCCCGTGATTATCCTCAAAAACAAATCATCACTGCTCCTTTCGGATAGATTTTAACTTTTAATAAAAAGCTAGGACGTGTTGAACTTAGATCATACTTTTTCTTTGGCGCAAAGAAAAAGTAAGCAAAAAGAAACAGTTGCGCTCACTCGCGTCCTGCGAGCCCGCGCAACGGCGCACGTCCTTG
>CAJOKY010000325.1 GCA_905235425.1 uncultured Selenomonadaceae bacterium | reverse complement strand
AGAGTATAATAGATGCTTAAATATTTGTCAAGTAAAAATTTATTAGACTAAAATAAAAACGAAGCAGGTAAATTAGCAATTAAATTTTTCCCAAAAAAATAGCACCTGCCTAAGAAAGACAGATGCTTTATAGTTTGACAGATGCTCTTTGATTTATGAAATCCAAGCTTGTAAATTTTTCCTTAATTTTTGTCGGAGCAGTTCTTCCCGTTTCTCAATAAACTCCTTGAAGTTGTCGAAGGATAAATTGATATCGGGAATACCATTTGTTTTCATGTACTCTTTTCTTTCCGTAGAGTCCGGATAAGCCTCGCCAAGCCACTTATCAAAGAATTTGTCTTTCTTCCAGAGATTTTGCGATCCGTCCATAAGCTGAAGATTAACCAGAGAATTTAAATTGTCCAAGTAAAATTTCGTATCGGAGATACTTTCTTCTTTGAAGGTTGTCTGATTAAATTTGCTCTTCGGGAAGATATGGTCGATGTGTACGATGTTTTTCTTCAAATCAACTTGAGGATACAGTATAGAGAGAGCCATTAAAACGGACTTGTCCTTGTACTGCATGCCGATAATGTCGTCGATAATGCCGTCAACGGAATAGTTATCCTTCTTGAGCATTTCTTGAATGGGAAACCCTTCGTGATTCGACTTGATAATCTCCCGAATTTTTTTGAGCACCGTGTCCGTGCTGGAGCTGAATGTTCCGCTGAGCGTAGAGGCAATGAACCAATGAATCATCTTATCCCTGTCTTGAAAATAATTCTTTCTGTTATTGTAAATGTAGTGGGCTATGGGAATCAGTGCATTGTTCGCCGCGAAATTTGTTTTGTTGAAACCGGAAGAATCAATCAACTCCACAGCCAATTGAATAGCCTCCGTTAAATCCGTCCAATGAGAGTCGAGAATTTGCATATTACCTTTGTTGAAATTCGAGGGTTTGAATTGTATGCTATCAATCTCGTCACACATAACGAAAAACGCCTTCAAGACAAAGTCCTTACTGAAAGCAAAATTATCGTGTCCGCCGATGTCGTTTATCAAGTCGACGAAATTGTAAATTTCCTCGCGAACATTCCTTTTACCGTGCAGTTGCGCCGTAGCAAATGACAAAAGTAAATCAGAAGGGTTGAGAACCGTGCCGCCGCTGTTTACCCGAATGAAGATATTTACGACTTTATCCAAATCGCCATTTTTTTCGAGGTAATAATTTATGGTGCGCTCAACTTTGATGTGCTGATACAGGGTCGACAAAATTTTTGACGCTGATTCATTGAGTTTATTCTCGGATATGTAAGTGTAAATTCCGAACATATCATTGAAGTCGGATTTCAGTATATCGCCGACCAAGAACCAGAAATTTTTTTCATCCCGAACTTTGGCGTCTTCGTCGCTCAAAAATCTGAAGTCATACGAAAGCCCAAGTTCGTCGTTGTCGTCCGGTTTATCCAGAAGATTGACATATAACTTTTTGACGGGGTAAACATCTCTGTACTTGATTTTTTCCGCATAGGAGCCTCTCAAGCCAATGTAAAGCGCGGTCATTCTTTGCTGTCCATCCAAAATTCCTTGAAAAGACTTGTCGTATCCGTTCAAATTCGCAACGGGATTGTGCTTATTGTCGCGCTGATGGTAGTTGCGGATGAACTCGTAGAAAACGAACGTGTCCTTTTTATCCGCCGGAATCTCCCAAAAAAGGAACGAGCCGATCGGAAAACCTTTCATCAAACTGTCAAAAAGTTTTTCGATTTTGTCGGTGCTCCAAACGAATTCGCGTTGGATTGACGGCAAATAATATTTGTGGCCGTAAATGCCGTCAACCAACTCTTTAACGGTCAAAGGCGTCTGAAAAGCCATTAACAAAATCCTCCTTATCAATTATCGTCTCTATTACTGTCCACTTTTTTTACTGCCGATTCTTTTATAAAACCGAAAACAAAATGTATAAGATCCTTGTACTCCAAAAACTTACTCTCATAGCTTTTAAAAATATCCTTGTCCCACTTGTCGGTGAGCAAAACAATATTTCTCTTAACTAATTTACCTTCAGGGTAAACAGCAACAATTTTCTGAGCCTGTTCAAGCATCTTATCGAATACAGTCTCTAATTGCTCTTCACCGCGACCGCGACATACTGCAAGGAACAAGGGGAAAGTTTTAGTCGCTCCGACTTCCAGAGGATAGCAATTAAACCAAGCTTTTTCGTTGCCGCTCGGATTTTGGGCTATTAGCTCGACGGCGTTGGTCGCTATCATTTTGTCCAGAGCCTTAAGTGACTTGCGATTTTCAAATTGCCTTCCCAAAAGAACATTATCAATCGCTGAGGTAAAATATTCATCTTCTTGTCCTGTTGCCCTAAGCCAACTCTTCAAATGAAATTCAACATGCTTTTTAAAGATTGCTCGGACTGCCTTCTTGAAATTCCTCAGCTCGTCCTTATCCCACTCGTTTGGATTGGCTGAATTGAATAAAAGAATTTTATACGGCAATTTTCCGACCAATCGACGCTTAATTGATTCGCTGGCTTTGGCTGACAACACCAGTACAAGACGCGGTTTTATAACTTCCAGAACACGGCAAAAAATTTCAAAGGAATACTTATCCTCATCGGGCATGATTTCTTGAAATTCCCCAGCAGTCAGATTTGGTCGCTGAAAATAAGTGCA
>CAJOKY010000324.1 GCA_905235425.1 uncultured Selenomonadaceae bacterium | reverse complement strand
ATGAGGATTGCGCAGGGCATTTTCCAAAAATATTTGACGATCGACGGCGACGCAATCGGTGTCGGCGAAGTGCGGCGCGGTCGTTTTGGTTCGACGGGCGAATTTTAATTAGGGCTTGTTGGTAAAGGGCAACGCCACGACGTAATCAAAGACCGCGCATGGTCGCGCAAATTTTGTATCCCGTGAAAATTTCTCCGGAAGAAGATTCGATACTTGGCGCGGGCATTGCGGGACTTTTCACACGTTAAATTTGGGAAGGAGGAAATGCAATGGCTGATAAATTGAACAACTACGATTTCATTGCGGGCAAAATCGACGAGCTCAAAAGGCAATATCCTGCGCTCCGTGCGCGAACGGATGATTACGTCTTTTCCGCGCTCTGTATCAAAGCCAATTTTTACAAAAATCCCGCGCTGACTTTGAGAGAAAATGATTTTGCTGAAATGATAGTCGACAGCCCTAACGACGGCGGCGTTGATATTCTGTTGAGTGACCCCAATTCCGAGACCGCCGACCTTGTTATCGGGCAGTCGAAATTTTACCAAAAAATCACCAACGATGACGTTCTTAACGCCGTGCGCAAGATGGCGGACTTTTACAAGGACATGCAAGCGGGGCATTACGAGCGAGTTAATGAGCAAACTCAAAGTCGTTTCCTTACGCTCAACGCTGAAATCGGTGACGAGTCGAAAATTCATTTCGTTTTCTATACGAGTGCGCCAAAGAATAGAATCGACGCGGAACGGATTAAACGGAAATTTTGCGAACAATTTATTGACACTTGCAGAATTGAAATTGCTATACTTTTTGCTAATGACATAGTGGAAGAGATTCGCGAGGCAGAATCAATAAAACCGACCGTCGAACTTGGGAAAATTCGGATAGACAAGGCAAACAATTACTTGATGTACGGCGACGCCGCCGCGATTGTCAATGTTTCTGCGTTTTCAATTAAGGAACTTTACGCCAGGCATAATATAAATCTTTTGTCGCTGAATCTTCGCTATCACATAAACGGCGGCAAAATTGACAAGGAAATCCGCGAAACCATAGATAAAACTCCTGAATCATTTTGGTTGAAAAATAACGGCATTACAATAATTTGCGACGATTTTCGTATTGATGGGTGCGAAGTTAAGCTTTGGAATTTCTCAATCGTCAACGGCGGGCAAACTACTTATTTAATTCATAGGAGCGAGAGCATCGACAAAAAAAATTTTTTCTGGATTCCGTGCAAGATAATAAAGAATACCGGCAAAACTCCCGAAGAAAAAAATTTGTTCAGCTTAGAGATAGCCCAAGCCACGAATTCCCAAAAGCCAATTCAAGACGCCGATTTGAAAACTAACACTCATGAACAGCGTCGTTTTTCACAAGTCCTGCGCACTGTTGATATATTTTACAAGAATAAACGCGGCGAAACAGTGCCTACAAAATACAATGATACTTATAGCAACACTAATCTTGCCGAAGTCGGCAAACTTTGCATGGCGGCGATATTTCAAGAGCCGTGTAAAAGCAAGAACAAACCTTCCGATTCCTACAAAGAAGCCAAGTATTACAATCCGATTTTTAAGGACAATCCTGAACAAGTTGCCAAAATCTGCAAGGAATTGCTCTACATCGATTATTATTTCGATAAAATTTTTCAACCTGACTTTGAAGCCAAAAATAAAAATAAGACGAATGCTGAAAAGATAATTCCTTTTGCGAACAATGCCCGAAGAATTTGTATCGCTTTCGTGACTCTCGCGGCGCGTTATCATCAAGGCAATATCACTGACGAGAATTTGACAAAAGCATTAAACTCGGCGCGGGATGATTTATCCAAAGTTGAATTCTACAAAATATTCCGCGACCTCGGCGATATGAAATTTTTATTGCCTCAGAAACTTTACACCGACGCTTACGACGCGGCATTAGACAAATTATTTAAGGCGATTATCAAGGCAGGAACAAAAAATTATTCTTTTGAGTACAATCACAACCACAGCTTGACGGTACGCAATTTCTTGCAGAGCGATAAAAATTATTACGAAATTTTGCGTGAGCATTGGGACACGTTTCAAGAGGAAATTCGCGAAACTTTCGCAAATGTTTAGGAGCAATTCGCATGGATTTATTCAGTAGTGTCAACGACGAAAAAAAATATCAGCCGCTCGCCGAAAGGTTAAGACCTCGGACTTTGGCTGATTTTTCGGGACAAGAAAAAATTCTGCGCGGCGGT
>CAJOKY010000323.1 GCA_905235425.1 uncultured Selenomonadaceae bacterium | reverse complement strand
CTAAAAGGAATTTGGAATGTCACATTACAGACTTGGCGCGGCAATTTTGTCGGCATCATTAATTGCAGGTGGACTGTATCTTTATCAGCCGCCTAAAGCTCCGCCAAAACCCGCGACTCAATCCGCAGAAAAAATTACTGAATCTGAATCAGTACGCGGCGCAGGCTTAATTGACATTGAACAGATAAAAGCCAAACATCCCGATAGTGAATTACTCGAAGAATTGAAAGGGCGTAAAGAAAGATTAAAGCTTGAGCTTGAAGAAGTTATGCGCCCCGTGATACCGCCGTCTATTCCGCAAATAGACGAAAAGCCTTTTGAAGATTCTGCGCGTGAACGACTTATGCAGGATTTTATCAGTCAAATGGCTGACCTTAAGTCCAAACAAATTTCATTAATCGAAAAGTATCGGAAAGAGACTGAAGGAGAATACATTAAGCGCCGAAATGCCGTGCGCGATATTTATTTCAATGAAGCGCTTAACCTTACTTTGAAAATTCAAAACGCCGATAACCTGCGCTTGTCTAAAGAAGAATATGAAAAACTTCAAGACCGCCTTGACGAAATTGTACAGGAACGAAATCTTAAACAAGGTGAAATGCGCGAACAGTGGATTAATGAAGTCAATGAAAAGGTGCAGGCTGAAATTTCAGAAGAGCATAACCGCATTAAAAGTGAGTACGACGCGATTTATCAGAAGTCAAAAGAAGAATCAGAAAAGCGTATACGTGAAGTTCAGGAGAGAAATCAAGCCCTTGCCGACGCGGCACGAGAAATGGATTATCGTAAGTCAAGGCGCCATGAACTTTTCAGCGAGCTTGTCTCCATTGACAGACAGATTGTTGAACTTGAAAATAGCATTCTTGATTCTATTGTAAGTGAAGTTGCGCGAATTGCCGCAGTATCAAAATTGCAATACGTATTCGTGAAAGATGATGAATATTTTGACGCTGAAGAATATACTTTGCCGCCGAATTTTGGCAGTAATCCGAATGTAAGAATTTTTTCAAAGACGGTGGTTTACTCTGCGGGCGGCATTACAGATTTGACGAAGGATTTAATTAAGTCCATGCAACTTAAGGGAATGTTGAGGGATTAGAGGGTAGAGGGTAGAGAGTAGAGGGTAGATTCTACTTCCTACTATCTACCTCCTACCTTCTACCCCCTAACACAGAAAGGAACGATTATTTTGAAGAAATTACTTGCCGCAATGACGGTTGTATTATCAACTTTTTTAATGACCGGCTGCGGTGGAAATGAAAATATAGGATATGTAGATCAGAAAAAAATTATAACTGAAGCGCCGCAAATGGTGAAAATTGTCGAAGAAGGCACCAAAAAAGCTGAAGAAATTGAAAATCAAGCAAAAGCCGAATTGGAAAAAAATCCCGATATCAGCGACGAAGACCGTACTAAAATGTTGACTGAATTTGATAGAAAGATGAGCGGCATTAATCAGGCGTATGCTACGCAGGTGCAACATAAACTTGATGAAACACTTGTCGAAATTTGCAAAGAAAAAAATGTTTCTATCGTACTTGACAACACGGATATGAGTAAAATTTTGATAACCGGCGGAATGGATCTTACTGCCGACGTTATCAAAAAGTTGCAGTAGTTTTTAGGGATTAGTAAGTAGTAAGTAGTGAATAGTAAGTAGTATTTTTCACTACTCACTACCTCACTACTCACTACTTACTACCTACCTACAATGGAGAAAATTATGGAGAAAACTTTATCTGAAATAGCCGCTCTTATCGGCGGCAAACTTTCCGGCGACGGCAATATAAAAATTACCGGCTTGAATCGTTTAGAGAAGGAGATTTATGCTTTGCAGTAGAAGGACATTTGGACGAGGCTAAAACCTGCGCGGCGTCCGCAATTATCCTCCCGCTGAAATATATCGGCGAATTTCCTAAACCTTCAATAAGAGTTGAACACCCTAAAGCCGCATTTGCACAGCTTTTAGAAATTTTCACGCCGAAAATAAATATTCCTGTCGGAGTAAGTGACAAGGCTTGTATCGGCGAAAACGTGGAAATTGCAGAAGGCGCTACGGTTATGCCTTTTGCGTACATTGGTGACGGCGTGAAAATCGGACGCGGCACGATTATTTATCCGCATACCTACATTGGGCATTACTCGACAATCGGCGAAGACAGCAAAATTTACAGCGGCGTCACGGTACGCGAATATTGCAAAATCGGCAATCGGTGCGTAATTCACTCGTCAACTGCTATCGGCTCGGACGGTTTTGGCTTTACCACTGAAAACGGCGTCCATACCAAAGTGCCGCAAGTAGGCAACGTTATCATTGAAGATGACGTGGAAATTGGCGCGAACGTCGGCATTGACAGGGCGGCAATGGGTTCAACAATTATTGGTCACGGTACTAAAATTGATAACCTTGTACACATTGCGCATAACTGCATAATCGGCGCTAATTGTTTAATTGTCGCGCAGACAGGAATTTCCGGTTCAACTACGGTAGGCGATAACGTGACTTTTGGCGGTCAAGTCGGCACGGTTGGTCATATAAAAATCGGCGGTAATTCAGTCTACGCCGCACGCTCCGGCATCACTAAAAATATGCCGGCAAATTATTTTGGCTCCGGTTTTCCCGTGCGTACACATGCAGAGTGGCTTCGTATGCAAGCGGCGTTGCAAAAAATGCCTGCTCTTATTAAACGTGTTGCAAAATTGGAAAGGGCGCTTAAGGATATGGTATTAGGGAACAGGGAACAGGTAGCAGGGAACAGGGAGTAGATGGTAGATAGTAGATGGTAGATAGTAGGTTTTATGTTTCCTACCCCCTACCTTCTACTCTCTACCTCCTAATCCCTAAAATAAAGGAGGTTATAAATTGGAAGGTTTAAGAAAAATTTTTGGTGCAGTGCTACTTCTTGCAATGTTTATCTTTCCGCAAATTGTGTCTGCAGAAAAAACGGACTGGCGCGATCCACACTACAGCTTTAAAAGAGTCAGAACTGTTGTCGTGTTAAACCTGCGCAATGACGCCGATTTAAGCTCGGTTGGTCGTGTTGTACAGGCTAAGCTTGACAGCGATTATTTCAGCAAATCCAAAAAGTTGAGGTGCGAAGTTTTGACAGAAGATCAAGCACGCAGAATGTTGGGTATGCAAAATGCCTCACTCAGCGCCTTAAAAAATAATTTGGCGCAAATTGCCGATATGTGGGTAGAAGGCAACATTCACCTTTGGCGGAGCGATTACCGCATTGTACCTGCGCGTACTGTTTGGGAAGAGAGAAAGCGTACACGCCGTGTAAGAAATCGTTGGGGCGATTGGCGAGAAGAAACTTACTATGAAACCGTCCCCGTGACTTATCCGCCGTACCGCGTCGATACTTCATACATTATTACAAATTTTGAAGCGTACGACGCACGTACAGGCAGAGTTGTCTTTATGCGTGAAGATAACCGCGACCGCAACGATGAAAACGCGCAGAAAGATATGTTCGGCAGAATGTGCAATTCTTTCTTTGAAGATTTAAATGATAAAATACGATAATTTTTTAAAAGTTAAGGTTACGTAAAGGGGAGGTTACTTTCGTGAACAAAATTTTAAAATTAGTTGGAACTATTTTTCTCACAGTGGCATTTTGCTTTTCGTTTATATTAAATAGCGCGGAGGCGGCAGATTCTAAAACTTCAAAAGCTGAACAGAAAAAGGCAATGAATATGTTCCGTGAATCGTTGCTTGCTACGGCGAATGACAATAATCAAATCTTTCACCAATTCTTTTTTTTCATGTTGCCGGATCTTCAAAGTGAATTGGATTTTAAAGGCAAGATTACCGGACATTCACTTGACATTGCAGGCGATTTTGGACTGTGGCTTACCGACGATAAAGGCAGTATAACCGACATTAATGTACCTTTCTACATTCAGCAAAACGGCGATACCATGACGCTTTACTATCAGCAGAAAGATAAAAAATGGGCAAAAAATTCAATGCCTGCATCTCTTGCCGAATTAGCCGACTTGGTTGCGTCTCCTACCAAGCAGGAAATTGACAAAGAAATTTCTATGGTTAAAGA
>CAJOKY010000322.1:760-3014 GCA_905235425.1 uncultured Selenomonadaceae bacterium | reverse complement strand
GCTTTTGAGTAAAGCAAACGAAATTTGCTCATAATACTAATGAGCAGAAAGGGAAGCAGCATGGAGAAAGATAATAAGCTGAAACTTGAAATTATGACAAGAGAGTTAAGATTGCTTTATTATAACAATTATCTTTTAGAAAATGATGTTATAACAAAGCGTGAGCATGATAAAATGAATCTTGCCATAATTTCTAAGTGCGGAAAGAGAAGACGCAACGAATTGGGTGAAATTTCTCTTGAAGAGCGTCTTTCTTCCGCCCGGCACATTTAATATGTGCCCTTACATAAATTTTTAAAAGCTTATTATTCTGTTAGATAAAAATGATATTTTAGAAATCGATTTATCTAATGTTAAATTCATTAAACCAGAATCATTGATAGTATTAGTCACTGCAAGTGAGTTTGCGTATAAGAAAACTTGTAAGTCAGTGGTTTGGAAAGAATTAAATCCAGATATAACTTCATATTTAGAACGAATAGATGTTAATAAGTTGCCTTTTGTTTCTTTAAAAAAGAAAAGTCAAAACAAAAAATATTATAGGTCAAGCAAGCAATCTGAAAATTTAGTGGAGTTAGCGGTAATTACTGACTGGAAAAAAATCGGCGAAGCTATTCAAAAAACAAGAGGAGTAATTAATAGATGGCTTCCTGAAAAATCCTCATCTTATCGCGGGGATTTAATAACATTATTAAAGGAAACTGTTGAAAATAGTGTTGATCATAGTGGTGAGCATCCAAAGGAGGGTGTCTGCTATTATGTGTGGAGCTCCGCAAAATAATGATATTTATATATGCGATATGAATGGTATAGAAGATTGTAGCGGATCATTTGTTGATGAATTTATTCTTAAGTGGTTAAAAAGAATACGTAATACTGACAATACATTATTTGTGCTTAAAAATGTTAATGAGGATGTTTTGTATACAATAACCTCTGCATTGAACCTTAGAAATAAATTAGACATGGATTCAATGGTGCTACTTTTATTTCAAAATGGTGAATATCAAGCAATAAGTGATAAATTAGAAAAGAATGTTAGAGAAGTTTTTGATTTAATGCGAAACGGCCAAAAAGTCACGGCGAGATTAATTTCTGATAAATTTTCTATTGAATTAAATAGTGCAGGCAACAGATTGAAAAAATTGTATGATGCACACTTAGCTGTGAGATTAGAACAAAGCGTAGAAAATGGCGGAAAATTTGAATATTATCTACCACTAATTTAAAATTACTGAATGTTACAAAAAACTCTTTACACGCCTCACTTGGATTTTTCTGCCGATACTGAGAATACCACCTTAACCAAAATTAATAATTTTATCTTTAAGTTAGGTTACAGCTTTTTGCATAGCGATTTGAGCTAAAGATTAAATGGCAGATGATATGATTTTTTCATAACATCTGCCATTTCTGCTCCTGTTTTTTAAAATAAAATGAAACTAAATTAACTACACTACCAACCTAAAGCTATATGTAAACTGCTTTTCATGACCCTCTACCCACCGGTACTTTCGGATGAATTTCATATGTCGTCCCGGACAGATGTTATTGACCATCTGTCCGCCGATCGAACCGGCCTGCTTGGAAGTAAGGTCGCCATTGTAACCCTGCTTCAGATTGATGCCGACCTCCCTTGATGTTCCTGAGTGTTATTAAGGAATGGTTTAAAACAGCGTTTTTTGATAATACCCAAAATTTAGGGGGTTGGCGCCTCCATTAAAAATCACAAAATACATAGACTGAAACGAACCACTTAACGCCCCCTAATAAGAATTTTAAAATAGGAATAATCTTGACTATTCGTGGTGATTAGTATGGAAAAACGAATTTCTAAAATTATTGTTGGTTCTGCTGGTGGCACAACAGGTAAGGGTGCTAAAACTTACAAGGTATCGCTGCCTACAAAATGGGTGTCGGAAATGAACTTATTCAATACTCAAATTGAGATGTACTATGATGGCGAAAAAATAATAATTACACCTCATTTATCGTTGCGCGGTTTCTTGGATAATAAAAAAGCGTTGGGACATAATTTGATGCTTACAGTTGGAAAACGCAAAAGCAGAACTCGACAAGCTTTTCGCTCACGGGGATGAATTGAAGTCAACAAGCGCGTCGCACTCCAAACCGCGCTCGTCTACCTGCGAATTAACAACCTGCAAATCACCGCGTCCGACGACCAACTTTTCAACGTCACCATGCGGCTTGCCAACGGCGAACTTTCCGCCGACCAACTCAAATTTTGGCTCGT
>CAJOKY010000322.1:0-709 GCA_905235425.1 uncultured Selenomonadaceae bacterium | reverse complement strand
CGCCCGCCAAGTAGCCATAATCACGCCTTCGGGCGTTTTTTGTTGGGAGGAATCCGCCGTGATAAATTTTAAGCTCATACGCGAAACGCTCTGCGACTTGCTCACTGACCCAATCGTTTGGGTGGGCTTCATTTTGGGCTGGCTCATCGCGTCACTTTAAGGGAGGGACACGCCGTGAAAAAGCGACTGATTTACGCTTGGGACTTTGCTTGCGAGGTCTTTTGGGGCGCGGCTCCGTTCGTTGTCGGTTACGCAATCGGCGGCTATATCGGCGTCCAATTAATCTTGTATCTAAAATCTTAGAACATATAACGTCCGCAAAAAGGAGGAATTCAATATGCCTAGTTTTACATCGCCACTCACGCAGGAACAAATTGCCGCAATCGAGGCGCGTAAACAACCGTCCGCCGACGACATTCGCCGCGCTCAAGACGATTTATTCATGTACCTTTTGAACCGCGTCGCCGAACTTGAGGCGAAAATCGAACCGAACGATTGACTTTGAACTAATCCGCGCTCGGAGGCTTTGACCTTCGGGCGCATTTTTTTTTAAGGAGGCGACTCCATGAAAAAATATTTCCCCTACGACCCGAATAATCCCGCCAACGTCGAGGGCGAGGAACACACGATTATAGGCGGGCAAATCCGGCTCGATCACATTCCGGTCGAGGGCACGCTCACGATTCGCGGTTTCGTCGAGGCAACCAAC
>CAJOKY010000321.1 GCA_905235425.1 uncultured Selenomonadaceae bacterium | reverse complement strand
ATTGAGAATTTCGCCGTTGTCGTCCCTGTACGAGCCGTCAACATCAATGTCTTTTACTTCGGTAGCCGTAAGAAGTGCGTCTTGGATTGTGATTGTATTATTGCCGACGCCGAGTAAAACGTTATTGCCGCTTATTACCGAAGAATAAGCACTGCCGGTAATTTTCAGACGATAGTTAAACGCGCCATTTTCAGATGTATAGCCGGTGATAGTGTCGTTGCCGTCACCTGCCGCGTACAGAATATAAGCGCCTGCAAGGCTATCATTGACGTTAATTGAATCGTTGCCGGTAAGCGCGTTAATCGTGACTTCGTTGCCGGTGCTGGTAATTACGTCATTGCCGGTAGTGCCAACTACGGACGCGCCGTCAACAGTATTGTTAATGTCGTCGAAACGCTGAATATCAAAAATAAATTTGTTCATAATATAGAATCCCTCCCACAACAATTAAATGTTGAGATTTTTCTTTAATCTAATTTCGATTGTACAAACTAATTTGTTAAGGCTACAATATATGCGGGGGAATTATACCTTAAATATAAAAATTTTTAAAGTAAAAATTGAAAATTGGGTGAAAAATTTTCTTGTTGGTTATTTTTTCAGTAATGTGATAAAATTATTAAGGGTGATGTTATGACAGAACAGGAACTTTACGAAAAATGGCAACGTTTAACCATTCGCGATAACTTTATTTTCAGTAAGGTTATGGAAGAGTATACAAACCTTTGCAAAGAACTTTTGGAAAATATCCTTCACATTAAAATTACAAAAATTTCTTATCCCGAGCGTGAAAAAGTTTTGGAAAGCCGCCTTGACAGCAAGGGCATTCGGCTTGACGTTTATGTTGAGGATAAAGACACTAACCGCAGTTTTGATATTGAAATGCAAATTTCCAATTCAGACAATTTCGCAAAGCGTATGCGCTATTATCAAGGTTTAATCGATATGGATAAACTCAAGCACGGCGAGCATTACGACGCGTTGGGTGAGACGTTTATAATCTTTATTTGCCCTTTCGACATATTTAAAGACGGCAGACACATTTACACGTTTAAGGAAACCTGCGCGGAAAATTCTGCAGTCAAGCTTGGTGACGGCGCTACAAAAATTTTTTTGAATACGAAGGGAAATTTGGACGACGTTTCGCCGGATGTTAAAGCATTTCTTAATTATGTTGAAAGTGGCGTAGTTAAAGGTAAGTTTGTCACAGCGCTTAACGATGCGGTGGAAACAGTTAAAAGTATGCGAAAGGGGATGAAAGAGTTTATGACGTACGAAATGGCTTTATTGGAAAATCGTATGGCGGGGCGTGAAGAAGGTCGCGTGGAGGAACGCGAAAATTTTGTAGTTAAAATGCTCCGTAAGGGTACGGCGATTGAAGATATTTTGGAATTGACGGAATTGCCGCTTAAGCGCATTAAAGAAATTGCCGCCGAAAATTCCATTACGCTTAAGGTGAATTAAAATGACGTACGAAATGGCTTTATTGGAAGCGCGTAGGGAAGGTTTCGCAGAAGGTTTCGCAGAAGGACGCGCGGAAATTCGTGGCGAAATTGCATTGAAAATGCTCAATGACGGTATGCCTGTTAAAAAAATTTTGGAATGGACAGAATTGCCGATTGAACGCATTAAAGAAATTGCCGCTGAAAATTCCATTGAATTGAAGGCAGATTAATTTATTGTTTGTGAAAAAATATTTATCTGCGATATTAGCAAATTTATCTGCAGCATTGGCAGAAATTTTGTTAATGGCGTCGTCGGCGTGGCTTATTGCAAGCGCGGCACTTCAACCGCCGTTAAGCTCCTTATCTGTAGGAATAACTTTAGTTAGAGCGGCTGGAATTTTCCGTGCGGCATTACGGTACGCCGATAGATTTTTGACGCACAAAATAATTTTCAAGTACCTTGACAATCTGCGCGAAAAAATTTTTTTAGACGCGGCGTCAAGACTTCCGCTTAAGTCAGGACGTAATGGCGAAGGTGATTTACTCCACAGCTTGACAGTGAAGGCTGACACTGCTAAAGATTTTTTGCCGCGCGTCGTATTGCCGATATCAACCAACGCATTGATAACGGCATTGCTGACATATTTTTTAGCCGCTAGTATCGGCTTGTACGCGCTTATTTTGCCGCTAAATTTTTTGGCGGTTTTATTTTTATCTGCGCTATTTAAACCGATTGATGCCGATGATTCGACTTACCGCGAAAAGATTTTGGACTTTATGACAGGACGCGACGAACTGAGAATTTTCGGCGT
>CAJOKY010000320.1 GCA_905235425.1 uncultured Selenomonadaceae bacterium | reverse complement strand
ATAAAAACTTCACCGACGGCGCGAAAGTTGAAATTGTTGAGACGGAAAAGACGATAGAGGCGGCAAAGAAAATTTTTGAGCACACGAACGCGGCTCAAGGGCATTTGCAAATGTATCAAGCGCAAAATGAGCTGAAAACACTATTGGCATACGAATTGGCGCGTCAAAATGCTCTCGATTCAAATTTAGCGCAACTGCAAGCGGTGAATCAAGCCGCCGAGTATGATTCCAACGTCGAATCGGCTTACATTGATTCAATCACTAAATTTGACGTGATAGACCCGTACGACGGCGTGAATTTTCAACTGCTCAAAGAAGAATTTGATTACGAAAAGTCAAAACCGTCGGGAATGCCGGATTTCAGATGAGGCTTGACGATGAAAGTAGGATTGATAGACGTGGACAGCCATAACTTTCCGAATTTGGTCTTGATGAAGTTGTCGGCATGGCATAAGGCTCGTGGCGACGAAATAAACTTGCTGAGCGTGGCAACTGCATTGCAGGAAGAAATTTTTAATTAAAAAACCCTCCGACAATCGCCGACGGGCTTTTTTAGTGTATATAATCAATAACCAAATGTTTCTTTGTGTACTTCTTCTTTTCTTCTGCTTATTGCCGCGTCTATTTCCTCTTTAGGAATCTGAGCTTGAGAATCTTCGTTACCGAGAATAAAGTATGACCTTGAATAGTATTGATAAGGAAAAGCTTCATCTACATCTTTGTATTTGTCGATAATTTTCCAACCTGCTTGCAACATTACATTTACTTTTTCATCTGCATACATATCAGACATATTGATTGTTTTCACTTTAGCAATTTTATTGAGCATTTCGGTAATTTCCACTAAAGTTCCTCCCATAAATAAGTTTTTTGATTATTATATTGATTTTTTCGTCGCGGTCAAGTAAATGGAATAGCGAGAATCAAAAACCTCCCTGCTCGAAGGAAATCGGGCGGGGAATTTTTAGTTTTTACTTCAAGGATAGAAATCATTTGCGCCGGAGTGACGATAAAATCTCGAACAGGATAGTGACGTTGGTTGCCGGTTACAAGATAAGCGTCGTTATCTCTCTTTGCCAAAGTGACTTCGTAAAAAATCAAGTCGTCGGGGTCAGAAAAAATTTCGTCAGACTTTTTCGGAGTGACTTTCATGCCATAAATTTTGAAAGCTTGCAAAACAACTTGAATAGTCGCGGGATTGAGATGAAATTTGTCGCGATAAAGCACATCTTCATACTCGGCAAGAATATCGTCGTGCAACAACGGAATAATTTTGCCGTCCATCACAGCTTTGATGACTTTAACGGTCGCAGTATCAGATTTTTTTGACAGGAGCGCGGAAAGAATGACATTGGTATCAATGACGGCATAAAAAATCAAGTGCGCCGCCTTCTTTCGGCGCGAACGGCTGAAATTTCTGCGTTAATTTCGTCAAGAGACATTTCTGGCACGTCGGCGGCTTGTTTGCGTAATTCTTCAAAAGCGTGCCAAGCGTCGGTTCTCGAAATCGCAGGTTCGGGAAGTTTTGCGCTGAAAGGCAATCCGCGTTCGATTTTACTGCGGATTAGGAACATACGGAGCGCAGTTGTTAAATCCATGCCGAGCGATTCATAAATTTCGGCGACTTCCTCCCGTAAATTTTTATCAATGGAGAATTGAACAAGAACTTGCTCTGCCATAATCACTTCACCTTCTTTGAATCAAATTATAACACACGGTCGCAGAGAAAAAAGCAAAAAAATAAGAATTTGAAAGCGTCTACGTGTGCAATAATGACGGCAAGGAGGTTTGAGATATGTATTTTCAACATCTGCAAGCCAAAAAGGTGAAGTTGAATGATTTGGCGACTATGCAAAATTATTTGATAACTCAAGAGTCGCAGTCGGAGATGAACCACTCCATTGAGGATTTAAGTCCGGCAAAATTAAGCAGTCGTGTCAAAGCAAGAATCGCGCAACTTCATTTGAAAAGGCGTCCGCGTTCCGATGCCGTCGGCATTGAAAATATTATGGTCGGCACATCGGCGGAATTCATGCAAAATATTGGAATGGATTTACGGGAGCGATATTTTTCTGACGCTCTTCACTTTTTCCAAAATTATTACGGCAAGGAAAACGTCTTGTACTGTCAATATCATCTCGGCGAAGACAATCCGCACATTCACATCGGAATTATGCCGGTAACACCAGACGGACGACTTTCCGCTAAAAGTTTGTTCACGCCTAAATCGCTTGAAATTTTACAAAGTGCATTTCACAGAGAAGTA
>CAJOKY010000319.1 GCA_905235425.1 uncultured Selenomonadaceae bacterium | reverse complement strand
AAAAAAAGCCCTGCGCCTTTTACAGTGCAGGGTAATTTTTATTTTTGCAGATATGTAGTTCATAGGTTCATTGCGATATCTCCTTCACATAATCAGTAATACCTACAGCTATCGCTCGTGCAAAATCCTCTTGACGCTCGGCTAAAAGTTCGTTGTCGTTGATATTATCAATAAACGCCGTTTCAAGGAGTACGGCAGTGCAGGAAGTGTAACGCAGGACAAACAATTTATCTTCCTTGACGCCTCTGTCAATCGTACCTAACCTGTCGACAATTTGCCGCTGAATGCATTCAGCTAATTTTTCGCCTTCAGCGGAATTGTAAAAAAAGGTTTCAGTGCCGTGCGCCTTGCCGTCAAAAGCATTGCAGTGAATTGAAACAAATAAATCAGCCTGCCAATCGTCACATTCTTCAACAATTTCATCTAAGCCGTCGTATTGAAACAGTTCGACGTCGTAGCCGACATTTGACAAGAAGTCACGAACAAGCCTGCCAATGGCAAGGGTAGTATCAGCCTCCGTCATACCGAATCCGCAAGCGCCGCTGTCAAAAATAGGGCAATGTCCGGGATTAATAAAAATCTTCAAGCTAATCACCTCCAAATAAAAAAACGCCGTGAAGGCGCTAATATTCATCATAAATTCTAATCATCTCGTAAACTCTTAAAAAACTGTAGGAGATAATCTCCTTTTAGTTTGTCTTGTTCTTCTCTGTCTAGTTTTCGACGACCAAAATTAAAAAATCCGTTTCTTTTATAAAAATTTATCAGTGAAAGACTGTTCTCGCATTCTAAGTAGACCAATC
The DNA here is from genome assembly GCA_905235425.1 of uncultured Selenomonadaceae bacterium. Classification (GTDB taxonomy): domain Bacteria; phylum Bacillota; class Negativicutes; order Selenomonadales; family Selenomonadaceae; genus Quinella. The sequence goes on along the minus strand of CAJOKY010000319.1, from coordinate 1,478 downwards.
TTCCACCGATTAGTCGTTGGGCTTCTTTGACGGTGGCACAAGCCACATTTAACAGTTCATCGCCCGTTATCAATTTATTATAATCATTAGTATAATTTTTACCTAATTGACCTATTAAAGGTGCGCTTAATATGTACTTGTTTAAGGCGTTATCCAAAGTTCCGAATTTTTTTATTTGCTTTCGATATTTACTGTTAATTTTATCGGTGTCAATATGAAAATGCTTATTAGCAAGCGCAAAATAGCCTACAGGTACATAATTTTCTCGGTAAGATGCAAAAACAATCCAAACTGCCGCAAGTCCCTGAAGGGCAAAAGTTATCGCTTTATTTTGGATAAAATCTTCAACGTCTTTATTTAACGGGCAAGAAAACTTGCTTAAAAATTCTTTTGTCTTTTCTAAGTCTTCATTTTTTAAAATATCCTTTAGATTCACTTGCGGATATCCGTGCATTAATCAGACCACCTAACTTTTTTCAAAAATGTTTCAATTTCATTATCTTTTACTGTATACGGTGTTCTGTTATAGGAGGGTTCATTTTGTCGACGAAAGTTTTCAGATTTTTCAAGTGCTTTGACGAAATCACGAATCTGTTTTTTGGACTTTATATTTACACTTTTGAGAAAACTTTGTGTAGCCATAAAAATCACGTCTCCTTAATTTTGGACGAATTTTATAAAAGGTCAAAAAAATTGTCAATGCCGCTAATCACTCCTTCCTAGAAATATCATTTTCAATCTTCTCAAGTCGCGAATTAATATGCCGGAGTTCAAATTCAATACTGCCGACACGAATATCAATGTTATTAACCTTCGTAAAAAGTTTGTCGACAGCCTCCGCAAGCCGCATAATTGATTCGGCAAGCTTATCAATTTCCGCCGTCCCTTTTGTCAGCAGATAAAAGGTAATGACGCCTAAGACGCCAAATTCAGCCGTTTTAAAAATAAAATCTTCCATATACACCACCTCCTTCATAATTCGTGCAAATAAGCCTCACGAGCCTCTACCACATATTTTTTACCGTTGTTGATGATAAACAATTTTTTAGTATTTAAAGAATAATCGTTAGGCGGAGTAAAGCTTGAATTCCAACGCGAGACGCCGTCAAAAATGCGAAAATGTTCAAGAGTCTTGCCGCTTGTACCGAGTTGAATACTGTAACGGCTACGAGCAATTTTAACGGCGCCGGTGGTTATCTGTCGACCGTTTACGAAACATCGTAGCATAGAATCAGAGTGATTGTAGCACAGCGCGAAATGAAAAGTGTCGGTAGGTGAAGCGGAACTGCCGCCTGTAGCACCGGTAGCGACATACCACGCAATCATCTGACTTCCGTTGTTTATCCATTGGTCAAAACCGAATAAGCCGCCGCCGAAATTGCCCATACTTTCACCGGTACGCCAAATATGAAAAGCGACATTAGCGGTAGAATCGACATCGCCTAACCGCCCTTCAACAGTAAAATCTTTACCGCCCA
>CAJOKY010000318.1 GCA_905235425.1 uncultured Selenomonadaceae bacterium | reverse complement strand
GAAGAGAAGGAACGTAAAGCTAAGGAAGAAAAAGAGCGTAAAGAAAAAGAAGAGAAGGAACGTAAAGCTAAGGAAGAAAAAGAACGTAAAGAAAAAGAAGAGAAGGAACGTAAAGCTAAGGAAGAAAAAGAGCGTAAAGAAAAAGAAGAGAAAGAACGTAAAGCTAAGGAAGAGAAAGAGCGTCAACATAAAAATACGCATACCACGCCTTCCAATACTTCGACGCATACTTCTGAAGTCGACAAGGATATAGAAAGCTTGACGACGTTAAAAGGTAAAGTTATCGCGATTGATCCCGGTCACGGCGGCAATGACGCAGGCGCTATTGGTCCTACCGGCGTAATGGAAAAAACTGTCACGCTGAATGTCGCATTGGAGCTTGAAAAACTTCTTAAGGCTGAAGGTGCTACGGTTATCATGACGCGGAAAACTGATAAAACTGTTTCTCCTGCAGGCGCTAAGGCGTCGGCTATCGAGGAACTTCAAGCGCGTTGTGACGTTGCCAACAAGGCTAAGGCTGATATATTCATTTCAATTCACGCCGACAGTTTCACTAATCCTACTGCGCGCGGTACAACAGGCTATTACTACAGTCAGACGGAGGGACCGACATCTATTAAGCTTGCCGATTGCATTAGAAAGGCGCTTTGTGAACAGATTAAGACACCAAGTCGCGGTACTAAGCCATGTAACTTCTATGTTGTACGCAACACCGATATGGCGGCTACGCTGATTGAACTTGCCTTTATCTCCAATCCTGAAGAAGAAAGTATTATGAGTTCGGTTGAAGGCGTCTTGAAATGTGCGCAGGGAATTTTGGACGGCATCGAAGATTATTTTGGGTGAATTTAATCATACTTTTCTTTTGGCGCAAAAGAAAAGTACGCAAAAGAAAACATGTCCGCTGCATTCGCATCACGCTCATGGCGCGGACGGGGCGCACGTCCTTGTGCGCCTCTCCTACCGCTACGTTGTCAAAATTTGCTACTTTGTTTAAATTTGATTTATTCAACACGTCCTAGTAGCCGGTAAACACTACTCACTACTAACTACTCACTGCCTACCACTCACTACTCACTAAAATGAAAGGAATGATACATTGAAAACAATTTTGACAGGCGACAGACCGACGGGGAAGTTGCATTTGGGACATTATGTAGGAAGTTTGCGCGAAAGAGTGCGTCTGCAAAATTCCGGCGAGTTCGATAAAATTTTTATCATGATAGCCGACGCGCAGGCTTTAACCGATAACGCCGACAATCCCGAGAAAGTTCGCGAAAATGTTTTGAACGTGGCGCTTGACTATCTTGCAGTAGGACTTGACCCTACAAAGTCAACACTGTTCATTCAATCGCAAGTTGCCGAGCTTTTCGAGTTGACGGCATACTATTTGAACGTTGTCACGGTATCGCGGCTTGAAAGAAATCCTACCGTCAAAAATGAAATTGCCATGCGCGGTTTTGAGACAAGCATACCGGCGGGATTTTTGTGCTACCCCGTAAGTCAAGCGGCGGATATTACGGCATTTGACGCTAACATTGTGCCGGTCGGTGAAGACCAAATCCCAATGCTTGAACAGACCCGCGAAATTGTACGCAAGATAAATGAAATTTACGGCGAAGTTTTAGTAGAGCCGGATATTTTACTGCCGCAGAATCAAGTTTGCCGCCGTTTGCCCGGCATTGACGGTAAAGCCAAGATGAGTAAATCACTCGGCAACTGCATTTATCTTAGCGACGATTCGGCTACCGTTGCCGCTAAGATTAAGGAAATGTACACTGACCCGTTGCACATTAAGGTTAGCGATCCAGGTCACGTCGAAGGCAACGTAGTTTTCACATACCTTGACGCTTTTTGCAACGATAAAGAAACTGTTGCCGAAATGAAGGAGCATTATCAACGCGGCGGTTTAGGGGACGTTAAAGTTAAAAAATTCCTGCAGGAAGTTTTGGAAGAAGTCTTGACGCCGATTAGAAAACGCCGCGCAGAATACGAATCACAGCCGGACGAGGTTTTAAAGATTTTAAAAGACGGTACAACAGCGGCGCGTGAAAAGGCGGCGGAAGTTTTGGCGCGGCTTAAAGGCGCTATGAAGATTAATTATTTCGGTTAAATTATGGAAGGACGTGTGAGTTATGGCTATCAATTTGGCGACAAAAACGTTTTGGGCAAAGATAATTTTGATGACGCTTGTCTTAATGGCGGCGTTGACGGCGACGGCATTTGCCAAAGAAACGCCGGACGAAACACGCGCAAAACTTAATAAAATGTCTACGGAAGTTTTGGAGCG
>CAJOKY010000317.1 GCA_905235425.1 uncultured Selenomonadaceae bacterium | reverse complement strand
TCTTAAACTTTAAAAGGCGACTCTGTCAAGCCGCCTTTTTTAGTATAGTCACGTGACTTATTTATTAGTTAATCTTTACGTTTATGCCCGCCTGTTTATTCTGCGTGATTGAAAGTTTAAAACCACAGATTTGCCGCAATTTCCTCCTCGTCCAATTCGTCAATAAAGCAATCGTCTTCGTCAAAGGGAATATATTCATATGCAGGCGGGATATCGGCAGGGAAGGTAAATTTTTTGTCGCCGCGTTCAATCGCCGCCGCCAATTCGCGCACTACCTTCTTGAACTGCTTGACTGTGCTATATCTTACAATTTCAAGCTTTTCATAAGGCGGAGTATCGCTTTTTATCCAAATACTCACGCCGTCTTTATCAAGACTGCTACCTACAACGCGCTCTGTCAAATGCCAGCCCGCTATCGTCGCGAGCATTCCGCCTGATTTAAGTTCAATCATTCCCAACGGCGAGCTATCAAATGCGTTTTGGATAACAGAACGGACTTCCGTGTTAATATCATTTTTGGAGTCAATCACCTTAGATTCAAGTTCGCTACGTGCCGCGCGGATGTGCTTTTTCTTAGCAAGTAATTTTTCAATCTGATTGTCAATCGCCTTTTCTTCACGCTCCAAATTGTCAATTTCCGCATAAATCGCTTTAATTTCCACAACTTCGTCGACGTCGCTAATCGGCAAATTTACCGTGTTGCTTAATGCCGTGTCAATCGTCGCTACGACGTCTGCAGTTACAATATCTGCCGCAAAGTGCTGAAGTTCAAAGGTTACGGGAACAATTTCAACCGCCTTTTCTGCCTTCGTGATAGCCGCCATAAGCATTTCTGCCGAGAAGTCATTTGCCGAATTAATCATAGCGTCGACGCTTGCGTCCACAGCGTCCGCCGTTACAATTTCGTCCGTGACGTCAATCAAGCGCTGATTCGCGATAGCCGATTCAATTTTTGCCGCCTCTTTTTCGGCATCTTCGGCGTCAAGGTACGCTTTCAAAATGAAGTTTTCGCATTTGGCGATATACCCGTAATATTCAATTATCTGCTCAGAATAATAAGCAATGTCGCGCTTGCACTTGTCGGCATAATCTTTAATGTTGCGCAATGTTTTTTCCGATTCGGCAATGTCAACCGTGACTTCGTTGTTTTCCGGCTCTTCTACCGTATTCTCGACGGTGTATCCAATAAAATCATCTGCCTTCAAAAATACCGCGCGGCGTCCGGTACATCCCGACACGTTTATCATCTCTTTGCCGTATTCGTTTACCACGATTTTATGGCGATGTACGTGCCCATCATAAGTAACAGTTATATAGTTTTCGGTGCGTTGCAGTGTCTTATAAAGATGAAGGTTGCGGTGAAAAGCACTATAAATGCCGTAATTGGCGAACGGTCTAAATGTTTTAATTGATTCGGCGTTATCTGCCGTGACTTCCATTTTTTCATCTGCCGCGTTTTCGGCTTCGGCAATGACTTCTTCCATAATCGCCTTGTAATCGACGCACTGGGCGTTTCTGTTACCAACCATAACCGGCTTGCCATAACCTTTTCTGCCGTATACCATTCTGAAAATGTCGCTGTTGTCCGAGTTATCGTAAACCCAAACGTCGACTTCGTCTTTTTCGCGGTCGCTATTAGCGCTGATAAAATTGTTCGCGAAGGTAAATGCCGCTTTGACGCTATCAAACGTCTTAGTTTTTCCTACGAAACCGCCTTTTTTTGCGTCCCAAAGTCTTGTTATGACTTCGTAGCCTTTAGTTGTCTCTTTCATTTTTACTTCCTCCTTAGATTTTATTTAAATAATTTGTTTATCTTTAATGCGTATTATAAAGGTTTTTTTTAATATGTCAACCCTTTTTTCAAAAAAATATTTATTTTTTTTGCTTTGACAAACATTTTATTTAAAGATAAAATTACTCGTAAAAAGGAGGGAACTAATATGACGATAACAGAGGCTCTGAAAAGGTTCCGGAAAGAAAAAGGCTTAAGCCAAAAAGACATTGCGGAAGTTTTGAACACCACGCCGCAAAATATTTATCGCCTTGAAAAGATTGATTCTGCTATTTCTGCAGAGGCGATTGTCAAAATTGCTGATGCCTTTGGCGTGTCTACAGATTATTTATTGGGCAGATCCAATTCGCCGAATAATGACGCCGATAAAGCAATTTTGGACGCCGCTATTGAATTTAATCAAATTGTCAATCAAGCGATTAATCGCCCGTCGGTACATACTCCTTGAAAGTTACGTCAAGCTTGTTCGTCAAGACGTTGCCGCCGCCTGTCCAATGTAAC
>CAJOKY010000316.1 GCA_905235425.1 uncultured Selenomonadaceae bacterium | reverse complement strand
CCGCCTGACCTTCACGACTTATATGAAACTTTGCTCGACTTTTACTCCGTCGCTGAGCTCGAATCTTTCCGAGCTGAGTATGGCGACCACATTCTTTGGCAAATTTACTGTGATGAATTCGGGCAGTTTTGACATCGAATATCTCAGTAAATGATTCAAGACGAGAAAAATAACCTTGACTGTTAGCCGAGGTTATTTTTTTGTGACTTGGAATTCAGGATGGCGGAGTCATGAAGTTTCGTTTCACCAAATAATGCCATATTTCGCCGAATTCGCCAATTTCGCCACTGTTCAGAATGAATATTCTTTGGCTCGACAGACGATTAGTTTAGATTTCAGTACTGGCGAAACTGGTGAAAATGGCGAAATGCCTTTGTTAAGCGAAAGTTTTTGTGATACAATCCTATGCGCTAGATTAAGGAGACGACGCTCTGTGTTAGAAAATATTTCAGACTTACTTAAGCTCAAAGACACACTTGAAATAGTCCCGGATGATCCTTATCAAGACGTATACGACGAAGTGTCGGCAGACTTAGCTCTAAAAGAATTCAACATGCTTGAGTTATTCCATCATTGTGTTGAAACATGTCATAAAATTTTTAAGCTTAGTGAATTTCGTTACGGTAAAGCGGCGAAAAATATTTCCACTAATTTTTTAGATGATATTGCAACGCTGTATCGGAAAAATTTTGTCAATGTTCAGGAGATGAAAATCCGAAAAAAGAGAGAGACGCCTACCCTACCTCATGCTTAAACTTTCCTGACAACAAATTTTCTATTGCTGATTTATCGGCTATAATTATGGGCGAAAATACCAAACCTATTGATAGGGACAGTAAACGCATTAAACTTTGGAAATTGAATCGAAATTATCTCCGAAAATTTTTTGGTGTAGAATACGATGATAAATCTTCTTCTGAATCCGAAAAGTACGAGACCTTGCGATTGTTGAAAATTTTGCATGACTGTTTAGAGAAATACCAAATAGATTTAGCCTACCTTTTGCGTATGTCTATACTTAAACAAAACTGGCAAATCCCAAACTCGTACAGCAAGACATTTGAATTTATAAAAGAAAGGGTCATCGTCAGGAATTCTGATTCCGGTTATCGCGTGGATTTCAGAACGATAATGGATCTGGAAAAGTATAATAATTCTGTTAGAAGCTTCATAAATTTTTTTAGCGAAGGTATCATCAGCCATATTTTGGAACAATTAGATTCTCCGTGTTGTCGTGTCAAAAGATTTATCTGCGAAAAAATTTATCAAAGCATAACAGCCAATCTTAGTGAAATGAAACCTTCAAGCTGTGAAAAACTTAACTACTCTGAGGCAATTCAATGCTATGCTTACGAACACTTTTTAATGCTGGATGTTGCTGACGAAAATTACAGCGAATTTTATTCCAAATTTTTTACTGTGGAAGCCGAAGAAGATTTTTATAGTCGAGCAGAGGATTTTTTGCTTTCCAACGAAATTGAATCTATACCATTGGACAAAATTTCCGACGTAGCAAAGAAACGCAAAAAAGAATTGGCAAAGATTATTAACGCAGATATAGGAAATGACAAGGAGCTCCGGAAATTTTCTCTTCGCATAGAAAGACATAAGGAAAATTATGCTGTTATCGGTCGCGTCTACAATTTGGGAATCAACAGAGATGAATTTTCCGAGCTTAGCGGATTGGAAACCCTCTCGATTATATACCTTTATGAGTATCTGTCGGACACTGGCAAGGACATTCCTTTGCACAATGGTTATAATAGCATTTGCGAGGAAGACAAGAAAAGACGTGACTTGAAAATTAAGGATCTCGTGAAAAAACTTCGCGCAAGATTTGAGAGTAAAAAAATAGATTCGCCTTTATCGGACGAGGAATATTTTCTGGCTTGCAGTTATTTGACCGAGCAGATGTATATCTTGACGAATCATCGAACGATTAAAATTCAAATCCTGCGAGAAAAGATGAAGTCAGCTTTGTTGAGATATTGGCAGTGAAACAATTCCGTTGCTGAAAGAATCGGGCTACACAGTTCCAATTGAAAGCTTGGTTGAAAAGATTTTTCTCTTAACACAGCGACAAGAAATAATAAACAAGGCATTGCAAATTTGAATACAATTTTTTCTGACTGCTTCGCTTAGGGCAGTCTTTTTTCGTGCACAAAATCTATAAATTCTTGGAAATGGTAGAAAGTCTCTCCCTTTGTGATATTCTTCAAGCCGTAGCGAAAAGCAGAGCTCCACCAGAGCAACGTTCTTTGAAAATTTAAAAGGGACTTTCCAAAGGAGGATTCATTATGG
>CAJOKY010000315.1 GCA_905235425.1 uncultured Selenomonadaceae bacterium | reverse complement strand
TTGTCAAGTATGCTGTCTTTTTTAATTAAACTTTAATATTTAAGCTGAAATTTTTTTGTAAATTGACACAAAAGTTTTGTATCAATATAATTTGGCGCAGATTATTAAATTTTGAATGTTAAATGAGGTGAGGCGTGCGAAATGTTTGGTACTCGTCGAGAAACAAATTGTCCGTATTGCTTGAGAAAATTAACTCTCGGCGATTTAAAATTTTTTTGCGTGGACGAAGAAGATAACCGACACGAAGTCAGATTATCCCTTATGGATAAATTTTTCAAGCGCCTGCCGGTTTGTCAGCGGCGTTTTTGCAATAATCACGGCTTGACAGTTCGCGAAGTGACTTGCAAATATTGCAATGAAAAGTTACCCGCGCAGATGTTATTTCACGACAAATATTTAAGCTTCTGCGCGGTAGGCGTAGCAGGCGCGGGAAAATCCAGCTACTTGACGACGGTAATACACGAATTGCGTTGTTCAGATTTTCCACTGGTACTTCAAGCAATGGACACGGAAACGACAGAGACGGCGTTGCTTAATGAAAAATCGGTTTACGAGGCGCGAAATTGTTTAGTAGGTACAACTTCCGGCGTGGCGCCGCGTCCGCAATTTTGGACAATTCTTGATAATTCCACCGAGTCAAAAAAAATTCCAACGTATTCAATGACTGTTTACGACGGCGCGGGTGAAGACTGCGAAAAAATCGGTTACACGCCGATTGACGCAAAGATTAGCCGCTACATTTCCGGCGCAGGAATGCTTTTAATAATGTTCGACCCGTTGATACTTTCTAGCGTACAAAATGAAGTCCCGCCGGAAATTTTGTATTCGTCAATCGCGCATGAAAGGAAAGAGTCCGCGCCGACAAATATGGTAAGCATGGCAAATGCGCTGGTGAATTACATCAAGCAAAGTTTAAATATTTCGCCCGGTCAACGCATTGACGCGCGTGCGGCGGTTGTACTTACAAAGCTTGACGCGCTCCGCGATACGGTAAACGGTTTTGCGCCGGATTCTACGATTAATCGCGAAAGTCCCCACCTTAAACGCAAGGGATTTATTGACGCCGACAGCAAAATGGTTGACTTGGAAATTAGGGATTGGCTGATTCGGCAGGGCGAAATTGCTTTTCTGAATACGATTGACGCGAATTTTCAAACCGTGCGCGTTTTCGGCGTGTCTAGTTTTGGAAATCCCCCCGACAAAAATAAACGCCTTGCACGAATACGACCGCACCGCGTTTTAGATCCCATTATGTGGATGCTTGCCAACGAAGGCATTATACCAATTAAGAATTAAGAATGTAGAATGTAGAATTGAGTATAACGAATGAAGACTGCAATTTATTATTTTTCGGCGACGGGAAATTCTCTGTACGCCGCAAAATTTTTAAAAGACACTTTGGATGCCGAAATTTTTTCCATACCGAAAATGCTACGTGAAAATAATTTTACTGCGGACGCTGAAAAAATCGGCTTTATCTTCCCGCAACATTATTTCGCTCTGCCGATGTTGGTTGAAGAATTTGTACGCAAGCTTGAAATGCCGAACGTCAAATATATTTTCGCAATAGCAACTTGCGGCGTACCGTACTGGGGACGACCTTTTACCGATTTAAACGAAATTCTTGCCGAAAAAAATTTGCGTACAAATGCGAGCTGGTTTTTGCGGCTTGTATCAAATTACCTGCCTTTACGTGACACGGCGGCTGATTGGCGCATTAAAATTCGCTATTGGTTTGCCAACAGAAAGCTTAAAAAAATTGCCGCGCAGATTTCTCAAAATCAATCTCACGATACATGGGAAGTCGGTAAAAACTCCGGCAAAAAATATCACGACGATTGGGAACGGCGCCGCGCAGATTTGGATAAAAATTTTATTTGTGACGTTGAGAAGTGCGTTAAGTGCGGCTTGTGTGAAAAAGTTTGTCCCGTCAAAAATATTACGCGTCCTGAAGGTTTTCCGCAGTGGCAACATAATTGCGTTGAATGTTTAGCCTGCATTAACGTATGTCCCAAGCAGGCGATTGATTTAGGCGACGTAACGAAAGGGCGGAAACGTTATATTCATTGGCAGATTAAACCGAGTGAACTTGTACAAAAATAATTTCGCAGGTGATTAAAAAGTGGCAGAAATTGAGATTGTTGACGGTACGAAATATCTTGACGCCGTTAAAAATTTGATAGTAACGTACACAAAATTTTTGGGACGCGATTTAACTTTTCAGCATCTCGACGACGAACTGGCAGATTTAGAAAAAAAATATTGTCCGCCGGAAGGTCGCGTACTTTGTGCGAAGGTCGCTGAAAAA
>CAJOKY010000314.1 GCA_905235425.1 uncultured Selenomonadaceae bacterium | reverse complement strand
TCGTCGATAGAAATAAAAATCGCGCCGTCATCTGATAAAAGTTGCTTTAACAATTTCAAACGCGGATACATCATGCAAAGCCACTTGTCATGGCGGCTGTAGTCTTCGCCTTCACGTCCAACTACTTGACCGAGCCATTTCTGAATCTGCGGGGAATTTACATTGTCATTGTAGACCCAGCCTTCATTGCCCGTGTTGTAGGGCGGATCAATGTAAATGCATTTAACGCGACCTTCATACAGAGGCAGAAGGGATTTCAGCGCGGTGAGATTATCGCCATGAATAATTTTATTGCCGGTATCGCCGCCGTGATTGTAAATGTGATTCAGCGAGTGTACGGGGACTTTAGCGGCGTAGTTTACTACTTTGTCTTTACCAATCCAGTTTAAAGTGGGCAAAAATTTTCTCCTTTACTAATTCACCGAATCAAAACCAATTTGCAACGCCAACATATTTTGATCAATGGTAGAAGGCGGGACGCGGTGCGAGACGGCTTTTTTAATTGCGTTGAAGTCAACCAACTTTGTAACCTTCGCGATAACGCCGAGCGCTACGATATTTGCGAAAAGTGCGCGACCGAGTTTTTCGACAGCCAATTTGGTAATGGGAACGCGAATAATATTTTTGAAATTGGGCGTATTGGGTACAAGGTCATCATCAAGGATTAAGACGCCGTCGGAATTTAAATCAGAAAAATATTTATCCGCCGCCTTCTGCGTCATGGCAAGTACGAAGTCCGGCGCTTTAACATGCGGGTGAAAAATCTTTTCGTCGTCTATGATAACTTCAGACTTAGAGGCGCCGCCGCGCGCTTCGGGACCGTAACTTTGAGATTGAACGGCGTTTTTGCCTTCAGCAACAGCCGCCTCTGCCAAAATAATAGCCGCCGTAATGACGCCTTGACCGCCGGAGCCGGAAAGTCTTAATTGTTTTCTCATTTTGAAAATCCTTTCATGTAAATTTAGCTTACTTGAAAAAATCTTGCAAAAGTGTAAAATATACTTGTTACCGCAAATCCTACTCTGGTAACAGAGAGGAGGTGAGGTCTGTGGACTCGTGGTTCACTTTCTTAAGCATAGTCGGAGCAAACGTTTTGTCGCACCTGCTTAACAAGCTTATCGACAAACTTTTCGACGACAAGAAAAATGAATAGCGGTAACACGCTTTCGGCGCCAAGATAGGCGCAAGCCCCCAAGAATCTCTAGCAAGATTTCTTGAGGGCTTTTTGTTTGCGCCGGTGAGACTGTAGACACTTGGTTCACTTGTGTTTACATTTTAGTCCAGTTATCTTAGCACAAACAAATTTTTTTTGCAAGAATTTTTTATCTTTACAAATGCTTATTGGCGCCAAGATAGGCGCAAGCCCCCCAAGAATCTCGGCAAGATTTCTTGAGGGCTTTTTGTTTGCGCCGGTGAGTTCTTAGAATCACTGGTAAATTCTAAAATACATTTTTGTGTAATTATTTTAGCACAAACAAACTGCCTTTGCAAGAATTTTTATCTTTACAAACTGCCCGCAATTTCCTTGACGTGATTATAAGATTGATCGTAAGTTTCAGTTTCAGTCTTGTAGAAAAGACCGATAGGGAATTTATCAGCGACCTTTTTATCGTCGTCAAGTTTATCCCAAACATTTTTCATAACGGCATTGTCACGCATCCACGCCATCATTTTTGCAGGTTCGCCGATTTTATTTCTGCGACCGTACGCCGTAGGACACTGTACCAGCGCCTCAATGAATGAAAAGCCTTTGTTATCCATGCCGCCTTCAATCATTTTGACAAGGTGCTGAACGTGAAAAGCGGTTGAACGCGCGACGTAAGTAGCACCTGCGGCTTCGGCAAGTTTACACGCGTCAAAAGGTCTGTCGATTGAACCGTAAGGCGCGGTAGTAGCTTTTTTGCCGAGCGGCGTCATAGGCGAGGCTTGACCGCCTGTCATGCCGTAAATGTTATTGTTGAAGAGAATAACGGTTAAGTCAACATTGCGGCGGCAGCCGTGAATAAAATGATTTCCGCCAATCGCCGTACAATCGCCGTCCCCCGTAATTACGACGACGTTTAAATTTGGATTAGCCATTTTAACGCCGGTTGCAAAGGGAATAGCGCGACCGTGCGCCGTGTGCAACGTGTCAAAATCCATGTAGCCCGATGCGCGGGAAGAGCAACCAATACCGCTTACAATAACGGTGTTGTCCTGCGACCAACCTTTTTTCTCAATCGCCTGCACAATCGCTTTCATGACAATGCCGTTGCCGCAACCTGGACACCATAAATGCGGCAGTCTGTTTTGTCTGAAATATGTTTCGTAACTTCTCTCAACCATTGCCGCGCACCTCGTTTACCAATTCATTAAC
>CAJOKY010000313.1 GCA_905235425.1 uncultured Selenomonadaceae bacterium | reverse complement strand
AGCGGCGGCGGCAGAGGCATTCAGCGAATTAATTTTGCCGACCATTGGAATTTTTACCAGCATATCGCAATTTTCACGCGTAAGGCGGCGCATACCTTTACCCTCGTTGCCGATAACCAAAACAATGCCGCCGGTTAAATCTGCGTCGTAAAAATTATTTTCAGCGTCCATAGCACTGCCGACAATTTTTAAGCCGTCTTCGCGCAGATTTTTCAAAGTTTGTGCGACGTTTACAATCTGCGCGACTTTTACATATTCAACAGCACCGGCAGAAATTTTTGCAACGGTCGGCGTTAATGAAACACTGCGACGTTTGGGTATTATGACGCCGTGAACACCTGCCGCGTCTGCCGTACGAAGGATAGCGCCGAAATTCTGCGGGTCTTCCAATTCGTCAAGCAGAATTATAAACGGCGGCTCATTTTTAGACTCGGCAAGCGCCAAAATTTCTTCAACGCTTGAATAGGCGACGGGCGCGGCTACCGCGATAACGCCTTGATGACGCCCGTTAAACATTTTGTCAAGTTTCGCGTTATTGGTGAAATCACAAAAAATTCCCGCCTCTTTTGCCATAGCGAGAATTTTTTTTATTGAGCCTTCACTGCCCTGCGCGATAAAAATTTTTCCGATACTGCGTCCGGCTTTTAACGCCTCTGTTACCGCGTTGCGACCGACGATTAAATTTTCTTCCATAAAATCACCGCGCAGATTATAGCATAGGGATTAGCGATTAGCAATTAGCGATTAGTGATTAGCCTTTAGCGATTAGCCATTAGCTATTAGCCATTAGCAATTAAAAGTTAAGACCTAACAGCTAACAGCTAAAAGCTAACAGCTACTTACGCGATTTAAAGTCTTCGTCGACTTCTTCACGCCATTTGTCGTCAATATCCATAAGACTCATAGGTGCCGCCGCCGCAAAAGCACTCATAAAATTACTTACTGCGCGATATTTTTTCTCCGTACCCCTTCTGTCATTGTGATAGTTTACCGCGCGTCTTGCACTTATGCCGAGACTTCCCGCAACGTCGATAGAGTCAATGTTCGCGCCCAAGAAGAGAAATTCCCAGCCGTTTTTTTCCTGCTGACTTTGAACAAGCTTTTTAATTTCTTTGTAGCTGTAGCGGTGACTGGAATTTTCCATGCCGTCCGTAGTAATGACGAAAAGCGTTTTTGCCGGTCTGTCTTCTTCGCGTGCGTACTTGTGGACGTTTTTAATATGCTTAATTGCATCGCCGATAGCGTCAAGCAACGCCGTACAGCCGCGAACTTGATAATCATCCTCTGTCATAGGCTTAATGTCGGCAAGCGGCACTCTGTCATGCAGTACAACAGATTCATGGTCGAAAAGCACCGTCGATACCAAAACTTCGCCTTCAACTTTTTTCTGATTTTCAATCGTGGAATTAAAGCCGCCGATAGTGTCGGATTCAAGCCCCGACATTGAGCCGCTACGGTCAAGGATAAATACAACTTCAGTCAAATTTTTCATTGCGATTACCTCCAATTAGATAGTAGATAGTAGATAGTAGAGGGTAGGGGGTAGGCGGTAGAATTAAAACTACTCACTACTCACTACTAACTACTCACTAAACATTACCTTATGTGCGCATTTTAGCAGGAAATTTTTGGAAGTGGACGCATGGCAGGCGACAAAATAAAAATTTTTTCAGCCGCCGAGTAAAGCTTGCTTGTATTCGTACAAATACTCGTTTACAAGATTAATATCAAAAATTTTACGTTTAATGAAGAAAGTTATAATCACGTCAGACAAATTATTTTTTGTCAAGGTGTAGCCCGCCGTTGCAAGAAATTCCTGCGTCGTGTCAAAGTCCAAGTGCAACGCTATTGCAAATGCCAACGCCGTTTCTTTAGACGGGCGATAATTTGTATTGCAGAGTATTTTTGAAAAATGCCTGCGGTCGATATTGGCGCGTTTGTAGATATCTGAATTTTTTTCGCCGCTCTCACGAACAAGCCGCATTAACATTTCTGAAAAAGTTTCGCCACGCTCTTCGTCTAACATCTGCTGAAAATTTATTTGCGGCAAAGCACATGCACATACAATGCACCTAAGCGCACCTGCCGGAGGTGGCGCAGAGTACGCGAAATCTTCAACGTCGTGAATATAATTTTCTTCAATGTATTGTTGAAGTTCAGATTTAATATTTTTTAGTTCGGTATTGTCATTCATTTTTAAAGTCCTTCAATAAACTCGTTTAAGATCGCGCTGAATTTTGAACCGCCATTGAAATTTAAATGAGCGACGTCTACAAAATCTTCGTCCGAAAATCCTTGTAATTTCCAGCCGTCTAAAAATATTGTTGAAGTATGTTTTTTCTGCGCGTCTTTCGGGATAATTTTTATTT
>CAJOKY010000312.1 GCA_905235425.1 uncultured Selenomonadaceae bacterium | reverse complement strand
ATTAAGCAGAGCCTCAACGGGAGAATGTCCCCAGCCTTTTCCTGCAACAGTCGCGCCGCCGATAAACGAAATAAGACACAGAAAGAAAATTCCCAAACAGGCACAGGCAACGGGAACGAAAAAGTCGTAAATCCACGCCCTTTGTCTTTGCTGGGTTAAAAAATCCTGAGAAATTTTCATTAACGAATCCGATAAATTTGACAGGGCTTTTCGAGCTTCGTCTTCAACGACAGAAACAGCAAACTGCCTTACTGCTTCGAGAATTTCATTCTTTTTTGCATCGAGTGAGTCAGAAATTCTCTGCGGAAGCGTGTTATTTGTGCGGTTAATTCCGAAAAATATTTTGACGAAGACCCAAACGGCATCATTAGCCCTAATGCCTTGAATTTTGGAAAATTCGTTAATAATCTTTTGCTCTTCCTCGTTGCAGTCATTGAAAAAAGCGGACAAAAGGCTTTCAGATTTTTTCGTTTCAAAATCCTCAAATGAAGTCTGTGCAGTTTCATTAAAATCCTGTGTCATAACATTTAATTAAGCGGCATCTTTACCTATGCCAATGTCATCAAACATTTTCCAGCCAAGAGACCGCCAGCGTTTTAATTCGGCACGGTTGCCGAGCGGCATTTCGACAGCGGCTTTTGCGATTGATAGACGGCCTGAATACATATCATCGGCAACACGGTCTGCAAGATCGGGACAGTCGATAGTTGCACCGCGTTTTTCGACCTCGCTTCTTATTTTTGAATTATTGAAAAGCTCAAATTTATGAGGTTCGCCGTAAAAAGTATTTCTGACCACGTGCAATTCGCCCGGCACAACGTCCATATATTCTTTGAGAAGTTCAACGCTGTCTCTCTGACGGTTTATAAGCCAAAATGTGATTAAAATCATATTAAGTTCTTCAAGACTTCCGATTAGAGTTCCTGCAAATTTTTTGATTGCTTCTCCCGAACGGGCGGCAAAATTTATCACAATATCCTTATCTTTTGTTTCGCAATAATTAACAAGTTCAATCCAGCCGTCAGCATTGTCGAGCGAAAGAAAAATGACTTCTACATAATCATTATTAACAAAAGTTTTCCCGACATCAGGATTGCTTGTATCGCTTTCAATGAGAATGATTTTCTTTTTTAAGTATTGCGTCAAAAAGTCAATAAGAAGCATACTTAAAATACTCTTGCCAACGCCGCCTTTACCGCCTGTTACGAAATACAAAGAACGCATTTTATAAATCCTCCGTATCAGGTTTTATTTCAAAGTAAGCACTGCTGTGTACTGTTTCATTGGCTTCATTATTTTTGTCGTTTTCATCAACATCAGGCAGTGATTTTCTGAGTTCTTCATAAATTTTTGATACAGAAACTTCGGGGTCTGTGCTATCCATATTTTTAATAGCATTTGTTAGAATATCAGTGTTTATTGACGTATCAATGGCTTCCAAATCTAATAAATCTGATTCCAAATTGCCATCACTGTCTTCAATATAAATTTTTTTATTAATATGTTTTTTGTGTTTTTTTCCTTGTGTCATTGACTTAAAAGTACGCCAAAAATTCATAGCCGCGCTTTTATTGAAATTCAGTCCGACCTGCGCAAAGAGTTCCAAAATTTCTGCCTCTGAATAATTCTTATCTTTTGCGTTGAGAATACTTGGCAAAAGGTAAGTAACAGCGTCTTCTATTGTTAATAGGGAACGTTGTTTTTTGGGAAGCTCAAAAAGATTATTTTTAATTTCTTCAAGAGCTTCAAAATTTATCAAAACTTCGTGTCCTTTTTTTGTCATAACACTTTCCAAATAAATTCCTCCTTTTGCGATATTTGAAAACGAGATTAACACAGCAAAAAAAAATATTCCTTTTAGGAATATTCCTTTTAGGAATAATTAAAATCGAACGTGTATACTCAAAAAATTGGTTAAAAAGAAACGAAAGGTAACTTGGACAAGCAGTCCCTTTGCCGTACAAATCACTCTGTAATTTGCAGACAAAGGGGTATGTAATGCAATCGGCTGTGAACAGTCTCTCGCATTGTGCTTGTCAGGGATAAACATCCTGAACCCGAAAAAAATTTTTTGAATTAAGGCGGTAAAAATGAAACAGTCAGCGCGTAATGTAAGGTTATATTTTAGGGTAACAAACAAAGAATATGCAGTCATAAAGATGATTTCTGAATTATCAGGGCTTTCAATGTCAGAATACTTGCGGAGACGTGCATATAACATCCGTATTGTTGCAAAATCAGATATTCATGTTTTGAAAGAACTCAGAAGACTCGGCGGTCTTATTAAACATATTTATAACGAAACAAATGGGATTTATAGTTCGCAAATGGCAGATGCTCTTGAGGCAATAACATCGTACGCCCATGCGCTTGAAAGAAAAATATCATGATAGGAAAAATTCC
>CAJOKY010000311.1 GCA_905235425.1 uncultured Selenomonadaceae bacterium | reverse complement strand
TCGTACTTCTTTTGCCCAAATTCAATACGATAATTTTTATTAAGTCGTAATTTTGACGTTTGTCTCGAAATTTTCCGTGAACACTTTTTTCTGTAAGCCCGTATTCTTGAATTGAATCTGCTCTATAATTTTGGACGTTCATGCAAACCCATATCGAATACACTTTCTTCAACCTATTGTAATCATCCCCATGAAATTCTTTCTCTTTCTGATTGGAAATCAATCTGGCGACATAATAGACAGCCCTTTTCATCAGCGGATAATTGATAGTTTTTGTCGTCTTTTGCGCTTCAATGTTCACGATGATTTTTATTTCTTCGCCCGTTTTCGGAACTACCGCATCAAAGATAATATCGAAGGTGATAAGCCCTTCAGTCGGACTTTTCGATTCTGTCAGTTTTCCTTTTATGTCCAACGTGTCATCAACCGGTATTTTGTTTACCGTTAATACTGGTTCGCCCTCTATATATTTTTTCTCGATGTCTTCAACCGAACACTTGGAAAACTCCTTCATCGTTTCTTTAAAGATGTGCGCCAAGATTATTTTCCGTGACAATACTCTTTTCGCCAAATTATCATATGCCGCTTTGTTTTCATCTAAATATTTTTTCACCTTATCCCTCCCTATGTCTTATTCTTCGATACCAGCAAAATACCCTGCCTATAAACTTTTTTCCGTAGCGGATACTTGATTTTCTCTCAACGCGCCCAACATCTTCAGTACTGATTCTAATGAGACGTCCAATTTTTCTATCACCACACAAATTTCTTTATCTTTTTCATTTAACTTTTTTCTGAACTCGCGTACTTCCTCAAATTCCAGATTTTTCTTTTCCAATTTTTTCTCTATCGTTTCCAATGACTTTGGTTTCAAATATTTTTCCCTTCTTACAATTTGCATTTGTCGTCCAAGATTATCCGCAAATTCGGTCAAATTTTTTATTCCCTTTTTCAGCCGCTCCAACTTTTCTTGTCTCAATTTCCTCGCGCCTTCTACTACTACACCACATTTATTTTTTCTCGTCTGAAAATGCCCAAAAAATAGTGCAAAAATAGTGCAACGCCTTTTTCCTTTCTGTGCTATCATAACGCTAAAACCGATTTTTACGAAAATGTTCACTTATGCATTTCACTTCGTGAAACGCTCTTTTTAGTCAGTCGTAACGCCGCTTTTCGGCGATAAAAAACAGCCATTCGCTTGCGCTCATTGAACCTGCCGTTGGCTTTAGAAGGGAGAGTATCTTCATGGCGTTGTTCCATTTTCGAGTTTGACCGTACCACCATTAACCGGTTCAGCGGTAACTTTATTTCTTCTGCCGAGATTAAAGACGCTTGCGGCGGTATCGACACTTTACTCTATATCACTTATGATTTCGGCTCTATCAAAAATTCTCCCAACGGTATTGAACTTTCCGATAATGCCTCACCGACTACTATTTCTATCGCTCTTTTGCTCGCCGATAAGGTTATGAATCATCATCCTCTTATTATTTCCGGCTCTTATAATTTTAAAAAATCTGTTATAAACGCCGCTATCTCTGACGATTTACCTATTTCTTTTGCCGACCAAAATCTTCCAAATTTATTTATTCATCAAAAGGATCTTATTGAGAATATGGCGCACCTTTCCGCAAAATCACACGTCGAATACATTAACTGCGAAAAGGCGTTTGCTAAGCGCGGCGCTTGTATCATTCACGCTCATCATCTCCCCAAATGGGCTAATGACGACCCTAAAAAATTTTTCCGTGCCGCTGATAAATACGAAGGTTGCGCTAATCGTCGCTATGTTGAAATTGAATTTGCTCTTCCCAATGAACTTACTACCGTCGAACAATACAAACAGATTATTGCCCCTTTTATTGATAAACATTTAAATGACCATTATTATATTTTCGCCATTCACGAAAAATTTGGCGCTTTATCCAATGGTCAACACCACCCTCACGTTCACATTATGTAAAAGGAAGAGGCAGAACATAACGTTGATTCTTTTATTGCTAAACTTTTTTATCGTCTTCCTGAAGAATACATTGTAATAATTTCTTCTCAAGACGACACCAGCCCCTATATATTGTGTTAAAACTTGATTCAATGGGATTCAATGGCTAAAGAAATGACCGAATTGGAGAGCCAAGAGGCTGTTCAATTTTCTTCCATTAGCGCTAAAAATTTTCTTGACTCTAATGAATTTTCATCGAGAACTATTGATTCTGAGAAACTTAAAGATCTCAGTACAAATCTTTTAAATGCCGTTGCTGAAGTTAATAAATGGAAACGCGTTATTGTTTCTTAACACGACTCTGAAAAACAAGCCAAGCTTGAGTATATGACTAAATCTGAACGCGAAATTTGGCTACAATATTTTTCCACCGTTTTTCAAATTCACCAACTCCAAGAGTTTTTAAAGAATTTACGTCAGCCGAAAAATTCTCA
>CAJOKY010000310.1 GCA_905235425.1 uncultured Selenomonadaceae bacterium | reverse complement strand
TGCAATCAGAACTATATATCATAAATCACATTCATTATTAGTATCAGGTACCGATGAAGACGAGGAAATTTTTAAACTGCTTAAGCCGGACACGTCCATAATTTTAATTACCAAGTCTGACCTGCCGCAAGTTGTCACTGCCGCGCAGATTGAAAAATTTTCCGCCGAAAAAGTCATTTCCATTTCCACTAAAAATTCTGCAGGTATTGATGAACTTTTAGCCGAAATTACAAAAAAAGTCGGCGTGATTGACGCTGAATCAACATTTGTACGCGATGAAAGGGAAGCCGATATTCTGCGCCGCGCAGTTAATCATTTGAACTCTGCGCGTGAAACAATTAAATTAAACGTCGGCATAGACTTTGTGTCGATTGATTTACGAGCCGCGCTTGAACTCTTCGGCGAAATTACCGGCGAAACGGTGACTGAAGACGTTATCAATGAAATTTTTTCAAAGTTTTGTATCGGCAAATAAAAAAAGGCGTCTCACATTGAAACGCCGAGAAATGGTTATTATGAGGTTTTATATTTAGTAGGTTTTAGCGTATCGTTCACGCGATTACTTGGGGTTTGCACCCGAGTTATTATGAGGTGTGCTTACAAGTTTACAGCTAATCTCTTTCGATTCTCACTCTTTGCTTGTTGCCGCAATTACGGCACGTGAATGAGGCGTTAGTTGTCTGGTTCGCTGCGCAAGTACGTGTAGCGTTGGTAGCTCCGCAACTTTCGCAAACTTCTTCATAGCGTACAGAACCACTCGAACCCGGATCGTAAGTAATTCTGCAACCTTCAACTGCTCTTGACATAATTATCACCTCCTTTAAAAAATCTAAGGTTAAAAATGAATCATCATTTATTTAATTTTATAACATAAAATTTGGTTTGTGGTATGCAGGCTGAACACTGCGAAAAAAAATTTTACGATCCACTATTTAGAAAAATTTTGTGAATTATGGCTATTGGAACAGTTGCCCAACCAAGTACAGCTGCCCAAATAAGGCGGGACAATATAAAGTCATTCGTATCACTGTAAACTTCAGCTCTTACGTTAAGTATATGGTACTTAAGATATTGATTGGCTTGATCGCCGGCGAAAAGATAAACTAAGAGAAGAATAGCTTCCATACATATACATCCTTTCTGAAATTTTTAAGCGCCTTGAATTTCATTGTAGTGCTCCCTCAAATACTTGCAGTATTCGGTGCATATTGATTCGGTGCGCCAGTGCGTAGCGATGTTACTTTCCGGTATTTTCTCCAACGTACCGTTTGCAGCACTATAAACATACCCTTCTAAAAAACGATATGAATTGGAATTTAAATCAACCTGCGTTATCGCAATAGCCGCATTCAGTACTTTGCCGGGTTTTAAAAAAATAGTGTAAACCATGCCGTTTGTTGAAAGGTAACAGTCATTTGCCTTGCAGAAACTCCAATCAGATTCCCGATGCCTCCACCAGCTAAATTCATCAAGCTTGTCGTTTCTTGCCATGCGAGTGATTCTTGTACGAAAAGTGCTAATAATCTGATCGTCGGAATAAGCGGCAAAGGCAGTAGTACTTTGTACAATAAACGCTACTAAAACCAAAAATGCTACAATAAAAAGTTTCTTCATTTCAATCCCTCCTCAAACTATCTTTAATGTTTTCTTAAAATTCTAACATAATCATTTTTGTTTGTGGTATGCAGGTTGAACACTAGAAAAAAATTTTTTACCGATATTTTAACTTCGCATAATCGCGCAGATTGATTCTTATGGTGCTTTTATTGCTGAATTGTTCACCGTTCCAAAAACTTATAAGCGGCGTGTTGTCATTGGTACGCAACCAAATTTCAACTTCAAAATAGCCGTTACTGCAAGCCATACCGCCGATTGGAATTTGAAAATTTTGGTATTGACCGCTTGCCAAATTTATCGCGGGAAAAATTTTTTCTGTACGCTGCAAACCGTTCAAATTAGCCGATACCGACATATTAAGCGGCGTGACATCTTTGTTTTCAATGTTGAGACCTACAGAAAAATCTTGCGGCAGGTAAACATTTTCACCGTCACTTTTCCATGTCTGCCAAACACTTGCCGGAATTTCACCTGCACCGTTGCTGTAAATGTTGCCGTTCAAAGTCACTGTGCAAACGCGATTTAAGCGTGGGTCATATTTTTTTGGTATAGGAGACTCCAAATTTTGTGGCGGCGTAGTTTGTACAGGTGAAGAAGTATTTTCGGCGTTGGGAATTTTTATTTCAGACCATTCAACGTTTTCAGATTCGTACTTTTGCGGAGGTGATTGTATTTGTGGCGGCGTAATTTCTTCAACCGCACTTGATTCAGTTTTTATTTCATATACCGACACTTCGTCCGCGTCAAGAAATTTTTGTACGGCAAATAAAATTATAAAAATTCCCGCGCAGGTTAAAGCGGTTTTCAACGCGAATTTTTTTA
>CAJOKY010000309.1 GCA_905235425.1 uncultured Selenomonadaceae bacterium | reverse complement strand
GAAACTTCGCCGCGTTCGGCAACGAAGCTGTCAAATTCTTTTCCCATGTCAATTTCGTTGGATTTGGTCAGATAATCTTTTCGAAGCGTATAAGGCAAGTTGTAAAGTTTTATCGCGCCTTGCAGAAAATAATTATTCGTGATTTGTGTGCCGACAAAAAATTCTTTAAGTGTCTCGAAAATTTCCTTGTAAAAGATTGCTGTGCGGTCAGATCTGTCGATAAAATTTTTCACGCGCTCAATAATTTCCGGCGATATGTGAACGAAATCAGGATGAATATATTTTCCACGGTCGCAGAGAAAACCTATTGTTCCAATTTTAGCGTCGGCATTACGTTGAGTAAGCGGCATCTTATCGTCAAAAATTTCTTGAAGATAGCGCATAAATCGCGAATAAAAAGTTTCGTCGCCAATTTTATAACCATTTGGAAATCGTTCCTTTAAAACATATCTGCATTCAAAGGTTAAAGTTAATCTTCTACGATGAAAAATTTTCCCGCTACGTCTGTAAATTTTCAAGAGCTTAGTCTTTATCAAATCAACGGGATAATTTTTTTCATACGCCAAATTTGTAATGGTCTCTTCAAAAAAATTTTCTTCCATTATGTCTGGAAGATTTTTAATCAACTCATTTTCGTCGAGTCTATTTTCGTCAGCAAAGACAACTGCGTTAATTTCTTCGTCAAAATAAAAAACGCTAATTGGCAAATTTATCTTAGCGACGAAGAACCAAAACATTTCCGCATCGGCGGTGTCCAAAAAATTTTTAGCGTCATCAAGAGTAAGAATAGATTTTCCGTCAGTCAGCGCATAAAGAAAATAAAAGATTTTCTTTGTGTCAGAACGATATTTATTGAATCTACCAACTGATTTTGCTTCAATTTGTCGAACTCTCTCACGGGTTACGCCAAAATTTTTTCCAATCTCTTCAAGAGTATCTCCTTTAACTCGGCGACATACAATACTAAATTCGCGCTCGTTCTTGAAAAGGGTGTCGACAATTTTTTTAGCGCAATCCTTTACATCAAAGGTAAGGGCATCCAAAAATTTCTTTATCGTATCCGTGTCAAAGTCAATCGAATTTTCGGTAAGGTACTTAGGCAATTCGGCAAGAGTCAAATCATCGGGCAAAGCTACAAAAAACTTGGTGTCCTCCAAACCGCAAGCCAATATGAAAGGTCGCGCTCGTTTATCTCTAAACTCTTCAGGCAAGTTCCGAAAGGCACTTTTTATCGTCACTAAATCGGAGAACTTCTCAAAAGCCGAGATTATCAAATCGACCTGCGGAGCGTGATTTAAAGCCGCGTTGCGCAAAAATTCGTCAAGCTCTTCGTTGGCAAGCCGAACATTTTTCGCGGGAAGTTCTTTTTTGTGCTCATGGAAGAATTTTTTCAGTGTCGAGATGAGATTTTTAAATGAACCTTGCCCGAAATTCTTCAAACACAAAATTTTTTGTTGAGACGCCTTCAAAAGCTCGGCAAGCGTCCTGTAACCGTTGAGCCTTAAACAATTCTGCACACGGTCGTTAAAATCTAAATCGACGATAAAAATATTTTCATACGGCACAAGGTCGTCGACGTTAAAAAATTTCTGCAACGAATTATCAAGTTGGACAGGAATATCTTGTGGTGAAGAATTTTTTATCGGCTTAATTTTCGTATTATCCGAGGATATTTTTTTATTTTTTTGCGAATCGGACTTGAAAAATTTATTTAAAGCATTAAAGACTCTTCTTATTGAATATTTGCCGAAGAAATTTGTTCCAAAATATTTTAGCTCGGTCAAACTTTTGATGGAATGCTTCAAAAGTTCGGCAAGATTATTGCAATAGTTTTGTCGTAAAAACTTCCTTATTCGATTACCTAAATTTAACTTGTCAAGCAAAATATTTTCGTACAGTGATAGGTCAGTGACTTCAAAATAAGTTTGAAAAGAAGTTTCCGGTACTTCAAAAATATTTTGCGTCGAAGAAATTTCTTCGACAGTTTTCTGCTCTTGAAAATCGATTAATTTCTTAATCTGTTCAACTTGTTCACGCGGCACGGAATATTCAGCGCGATAAGCAATGAAATCTTCTCTGTCTAATTCTTTGACAAATCTTTTACCCGATTCTTTACAATATCTAATAAAATCTCTATATTCAAATAATTTTTCTTCGATAAGACTATTACTCTGCAAAAATATCATCCTAACTTCTGTACCAATAAATAAAAAATACCTACTGTTGAAGACTATAGCACATCAAAAAGAGTTTGTCATGGAATGCACAAAAAATTGTGCGAAAATAGTGCACGCGGTTTTTGTAGAAGTGGTAGAATACGGGAAAGCGAAAATTTCGGAAAATGTTCACTTCCGCATTTCGCTTGCCTACACTGTCCCAACTCCCTTTGGTTCATTCAGAAGCAAAAGGAACTGACATGCTTTTGCTGGATGATGAATCTG
>CAJOKY010000308.1 GCA_905235425.1 uncultured Selenomonadaceae bacterium | reverse complement strand
ATTGAGTCATTATTGGATTCAAAAACTTTTAAGCAATCAACATTGGCTATTGCTTCTGCATCTATTGATTTTTCGTCTGCATTAGACAACTTGGATTATTCGGAACAAGTTAAAATAGTAGATTTTCTTGATAATATAAACCTTGATTTAGAAACAGAGGAAGTACTCCCAAAAGAATTATCCGATGAAACACAAACAGAGTACATTACTTTCAAATCCTTTGTTAATTATTATTGGAAAACCAATCGTGATTCTATTTTAGGAATATTGGCTACAGCTCATCCAACTGTT
Organism: uncultured Selenomonadaceae bacterium; assembly: GCA_905235425.1. Taxonomy (GTDB): domain Bacteria; phylum Bacillota; class Negativicutes; order Selenomonadales; family Selenomonadaceae; genus Quinella. Next base: position 2,154 of record CAJOKY010000308.1, on the reverse strand, counting down.
CTGGAGATTTATAGAGGGGATCTTTCCTTTTCTAATTTGTTTGTAGTTGTTCTGTTTGTTTATTTTTGCACGAACCTCATAATAACCCCTTGGGTAACCGACAATAAGGTTGAACTACAAAAAGAGCCTAAACAATAATTTTTCGCCAAGAGCTTGTTTAAAAGTCAATCGGCGGCAAATTTTCTACAATGTCCAACGTCTTCAAACTGACGGTTATACAACTCAATATCAACTTCAAAATATATTTTTCGTCGCCGTGTTCTGTACACCAATCGTTTGGATTGTTTTCTATGCTGCTCGCCGAATCAACTTTCACTTGGTAACGGTCGATTATCCATTCAAGCGGACTGCGCCCATTCACCACGTATTCAAAACTGCGCGGCGGAATATTTTTCACCGTGATATATTCGTTATAAATTAAAGTCGTCTTGTCTTGGGACAGGCGCATTTTTTTTACGCGATAATTTTTTGCGTTTTTGTCATATTCAACACCTTCGGGCTCGTCTTGCTCTTCGTAATGCAGATGAATGTCGGCAAGTCTGTTACCGGCTTTTACCAACTGCCAAAACTTCTGCGCGTCCTCAATCAAAAATATTCGCGGCAATGACTTTTTCAACTCGGCTGAAAATTTTTCGCGGTAGCTCGGCAAGTGCAAGAATCCATACACGTAATAAAAAATATCTTCCTTCGTCACGGCGTCGCCATAAATCTGCCGCGCCTGTTGCAAAATAAAATCCGTCACGCCGTCGCGTCGCTCGTATGTTTCGCCAAATAAATTTCCCTGCGTCGGTGTTTCGTACCAATACAGCGGAAAGCATTGCGTGTCACCGTTGAAATGCAAGTCAACAATTTTGTCAGCTATCATCACTGAAAATTTTCCTTCGTCCGCGCAGGTTACGCAGATTAACAAATTTTTTTCGTTGCCAGTCGGAAAAAATTTGGGTATTTGATACGTCATATCGTTAAGATTTTTATCGAAGTAAAAAAATTCTTTGCAAAATGGGCGGTACATTGATTCAAAAATTTTTCCGGCGTCAAAGCAATATTTGATTCCGCGTCCTTTGTCTTGAACGGTACTTCTTACCCAAGAAATTTTTGTAGCGTCAACGTCAAGCGGCGTGTGCGTGTTGTAGTAGTCAATCGTAGTTTGAATATTTTTTTCAAGTGCTGTCTGCGAAAAATTATAAGTCCAAGCGTCCCGCGCAGTTGCAATTCCTCTGCTGTATGTTATGAAAAAACTTTGAGCCGCCGCGTTAAATTTTTTGTCGGGAGCAAGCGGCAGATAATTTTCAAACTCATTGCCGCGTTGGTTAATCCAGTCGCCTTTGTCGTTGGGCGTGATGATTTGAAATTCGTCGCTTAAGACCGTGCGCAAATTTTTAATGCGTGAAAGTTTATCGTCGCGTGAAAGATAATTGCCGATGTCAAGATATTTTAGGGTACAGGGGATAGGGGATAGGGTAGAGGTTGATGTATCTGAACTTTCCCCTATATCCTTTGCCCTTTGCCCTCCCTTTACAAGAATTGTAATGGCGATCGGAGCGCGTGAACCTTGACCGAAGACGTTATCTTTTTCGCGCCGCCTAAGTTCGCCTTGAGTACGTGCATTGCCGCGCAGATTGAATACGTAAACTTCTGAAAATTCCTTGACGAAACAATTTCGCATACCGTCCATAGCCGCGCCGTCAATCCAACCCGCATTGGTTACAAAGCCGATAACGCCGCTTTCGCCGATTCTGTCAGACGCCCAACGAAATGCCTTGATGTACGAATCATAGAGCGAATTTTTATTTGTGGCGTTCGTTCCTGCCGCATAAGTTTCAGAAATTCGATTTTCAAGTTTCGGGTAAAAATTATTCTGCGCGTTGTCATTGGCAGACTTTTGACCGACTGAATAAGGCGGATTGCCGATAATGACGTTGATTCGCGTTTCCTTTTGTTCGTTGACTCGCTCGGCATTTTCTTCAAGCGCGAATGGCAAATATTCAACTTCATCACGTTCAAACATTTCAAAAGTGTCCGTTAAACAAATTCCGTCGAATGGGAAAAAATCTTTCAAGCCCAGCGCATCATGGAAAGTGTTTTCAATGTTAATGGCGGCGATGTAGTAGGCAAGCAAAACAATTTCGTTGGCGTGCAGTTCGGTCTGATATT
>CAJOKY010000307.1 GCA_905235425.1 uncultured Selenomonadaceae bacterium | reverse complement strand
GGAGAGCCGGCGCCTTCGACGACAATTAAATCAAATTCAGCGTCAAGCTTTTTCAGCGCCACCTTAACCGCGTCAAACGCCGTAAGCGCGTAACCTTGATGATATTTCGCCGCAGACATTACGCCTACCGGTTTGCCGTTTATAATGACTTGAGAAGTTGCGTTGCCGGTAGGTTTTAAAAGTACGGGATTCATTTCAACACGCGGCGCTAAACAAGCCGCCTCTGCCTGTGCAACTTGTGCGCGTCCCATTTCTAAACCGTCCGCCGTCACGAATGAATTTAACGCCATATTCTGCGCCTTAAACGGTGTCACGCGTAAACCTGCGCGGAAAAAAATTCGGCAAAGCGCCGTTACCAAAATGCTTTTTCCTACGTGAGACGCCGTGCCTTGTACCATTACCGATTTTGCCAAAATGTTGCCTCCTTACAAAAGATTTTTCAGCCGCGATACAATTTCAGCCGCCGCGTTTACTTTCGACAAATTTTTTGCATTTACTTTCATTTCGTCGAGAGTGGATTTATCAGACAAAATTTTTTTCACGATTGCCGAAATTTTTAAATTTCCTGCCGAAATTGCCGCGCCGTTTTTTTCTGCGTAGAATGCATTTTGCGCTTCGGGGCCCGGTATCGGCGCATGTAAAATCATCGGCAAGCCTGCGGCAAATGCTTCTGTCATTGTAAGTGCGCCCGGCTTAGTTATCAATAAATCTGCCGCCGCCATGAGTTCGCCGACATTTTCAACGTAGCCGAAAAGTTTTACTTCGTGCCGAAAAGTTTTTTGCATTGATTTAAGCCGCGTCAATAATTTTTGATTTTTCCCCGCGACGACTAAAATTTTCAGTGGCATTTCGACGTTGTTTAAATCCTGCAATGTTTCTTCGATTGAGCCGAGTCCCAAGCCGCCGCCCATGATTAGAATACAGGGAACAGGCGACAGGGAACAGGGATTAGAATTTTTATCCTGCTCCCTAATCCCTAATCCCTGCTCCCTAATCAGAATACAGGGAACAGGCGACAGGGAACAGGGATTAGAATTTTTATCCTGCTCCCTAATCCCTAATCCCTGCTCCCTAAATTCTGAATCAATCGGTATGCCGGTAGCGTAAATTTCTTGATTCGGTCGTGACTGCGCGGCAAGTTCGTCTTTCATTTCCTGCGTTGCTACAAAGTAAACGTCAACTTCACTGAAAATCCAAATTTCGTGCAGTGAATAATCCGTCAGCACCGCCGCCAATAAAAAATTCCGCGCAGATTTCGCGTGTAAAAATTTCCAAAGTGCCGCCGCTGCCTCCGGGAAAGGGTGCGTGCAAAGTATGATGTCCGGTTTAAATTTTTTCAGCAGGCGTTTAAATGGGAAGTACATAAGCGACGAAATTAAAAGGCGCGTCAACGTGCCGATTTTTTTTGCGCCGGTAAATTTATAAATTCTGTCGTACAAGTCCGGAATGAATTTCAATGCGGCAAGGTAAAGTTTTTTTGTAAAAAAATTAACAGTAGAAATTTCACGCGCCATGAAGTCTACAATTTCAACTTCATTTTCAGAATGCGGCGCAGAAATTTTTTCCTGTTGTTCAAATATTTTTCCTAACGATTCCGCCGCCTTCGTGTGACCTGCACCGATTGACGCCGATAAAATTAAAACTTTCAAATTGATACCGTTTTTGTATTGTAATTGAAAAAAACTTTGTTGTAAAATTTATCAGTCACCCAAAAACTCCTGAAGCTATTGACTGAAGGAGGTGGTCTTTGGCAAGATACGTCTGCAAGTGGCTTGACGAACTTCGTAAGAAGTGGTGACGAGCCCAAAACCAAACTAGCGTCTGAATAGACGCAATCCCCAAGAAAAAGATCGGAAAATTTCTTGGGGATTTTTGTTGCGTCGTGGTCACAGTGTAATGGCTTCTCGTTATTCACTATTTTATTTTTAAAAATTTTATCACACCATTAAAATTTTGGCAACTATTTACAAAAATATAAATTTTTTTCGGTACTTGTAAAAATTTTTAATCTATGTTAATATACGTGTCGGCGGACTTGCTTAAGGCGAAAGCAAGAAAATATTGGGCGAAGAAAAGGAGAGCGTTCGGTAGCTCTCCTTTTTGGCGTTAAGGAGGAATTTTTTTTATGCGTGAACTTGAATTAAAGTATGGGTGCAATCCCAATCAAAAACCTGCGCGAATTTTTTCGGAAGGCGAACTTCCGATTGAAGTTTTAAACGGGCGTCCCGGTTACATAAACCTGCTTGACGCGTTAAACGGCTGGCAACTTGTCACCGAACTTAAGGCGGCTACAAATCTTCCTGCGGCGGCATCATTTAAACATACAAGCCCTGCAGGTGCGGCTGTAGGTCTGCCGCTTGATGACGTGTTGAAAAAAATTTACTTCGCGGAAAAAGATTTAAGCCCTGTTGCAACCGCCTATGTACGCGCGCGCGGCGCAGATCGTATGAGTTCGTATGGCGATTTTGCAATTTTATCCGATGAATGCGACGAATCTACC
>CAJOKY010000306.1 GCA_905235425.1 uncultured Selenomonadaceae bacterium | reverse complement strand
CGGCGATTTTCGCTCCGCCGAGTGCGTCGAACTTTTAAAGCAAGCTGATATCGTAGTAACGAACCCGCCTTTCAGTCTTTTTCGCGAATATGTCGCCCAGCTTATGGCGTATGACAAAAAATTTATCATTATCGGCAACAAAAACGCCATAACCTACAAAGAAATTTTCCCGCTGATTAAAGATAATAAAATGTGGATTGGATATACTCCAATGAGTAGGGAAATATATTTTGATGTGCAACAAAAATTTATTGATGATGCATTGGCAAAAAATAAAGATAGGACATTAGTACTAGTTAATGGGAAATATATGGCACGAAGTCAAGCAATTTGGTATACAAATTTGGATATAAAAAAGCGACACGAAGATTTACCGCTGATTTATTCGTACGAAGAAGAGCCGGAAAAATATCCGCACTACGACAATTACGACGCGATAGAAGTTTCAAAAACTGCCGATATCCCCTTCGATTATGATGGTGTTATGGGAGTGCCGATAACTTTTCTTGACAAGTACAATCCCGCGCAGTTTGAAATTGTTGGACATACTTCGAGCGCAGATTTAAGCCCTGCAGTTGAGGCACTTAGGACAGATCCGAACTTTAGAAATCGCGGCATTATTGACGGTAAACAAAAATACGATAGGATTTTGATTAGGCGGCGGTGAAAAGAGGATGTACGAACTCACGGTAAAATCTGAATTTGAGGCGGCGCATCGCATTGAAAATTATCCCGGCAAGTGCGTTCGCCTTCACGGTCACAATTGGATTGTTGAGGCGATTGTTCAAGGCGAAAAGCTTAATGAGCTTGGAATTTTGGTTGACTTCAAAGTTTTAAAAAGCGAATTGAACAAAGTTTTGGACGAACTGGATCACCAATATTTGAACGAGCTTGAAATTTTCGCGAATCAAAATCCTACCGCTGAAATTATCGCCAAAGAAATTTTTGATAAACTTGCAACGGCAGAAATTTTTACCGACACCACGAAGTTAAAAGCCGTCAAAGTTTACGAGTCGCCTAAATCTTGCGTTATGTATTTTCCGAGTTGAAAGGAGGTTTTAAATTGGCTGATTTACTTGAAATTATGCGTACGCGCAGAAGTGTTCGCAAGTACACCGCGCAGGAAATTTCCGACGAAGACATAAAAAAAATTTTAAGTGCCGCGCTTTTGGCGCCTTCCGGTCACTCAAAATATCCTTGTGAATTTATAGTAGTGAAAAATCGCGAGACGCTGAATAAAATGTCAAGTTGCCGCGCCAATGTTGCGAAAATGCTTGAAAATGCCGCCTGCGCCGTAGTTGTCATTGCCGACAAGGAAAAATCCGACACGATTATTGAAGATTGTTCCGTTGCCATGATGAATATGGAGCTTGAGGCGACGGCATTGGGAATTGGAAATTGTTGGATACAAATTCGCGGGCGTGATGCGGAAGACGGTACGACGAGTGAAGAATATTTGCGCGGGATTTTAAATTTCCCTGAAAATTTTGCTTGTCAATCGGTGCTGTCTTTAGGGTACGCTGAAAAAATGCCGCGTCAACGCGAGCTTGATAAATTGAAGTTTGAAAAAATTCACGAAGAAAAATTTTAATCGTCACGTAAAAATTTTTATGTAAAGAGGTGGTAAATTTGAAACGCGGCGCAATTTTTGATATGGACGGAACGCTTTTTGATACAGAAAAACTTTATCGCTCGGCGTGGATTGAAACGGCGGATGATTTCGGTTTAAAACGCAAGCCGGAAATGGCACCTGCAATGAGTGGCAGTAGCGTCAGCACGATTTTAAAAAAAATTCCGCAATTCTTCCCTGAAGTCGACGCCAACGAATATTTTTTGCGCGTTGTCAAGCGTGTAAAAAAGGCGATCGAAGAAAAGCTGGAAATTAAAAGCGGCGTTATAGAAATTTTGAATTACTTCCATGAAAATAAAATTCCTATGGCGATTGCAAGCAGCAGTGCGACGGAAGAGATTATTAAAAATGTTAAACGCGCAGGTATCGACAAATTTTTTGACGCGATTATTGGCGGCGACCAAGTAGCAAACGGCAAACCGGCGCCGGATATCTTTCAGCTTGCCGCGAAAAAAATAAATCTGCCGCCGGAGGATTGTTACGTTTTTGAAGACAGCGCGAACGGCATACGCGGCGCGGCGGCGGCTAAGTGCGTATCGATTATGGTTATAGATCAAACGCCGCCACTTCCCGATATTCGCGAACTTTGTGCGGCAGTCTTCAACGACATGAATGAAGCGCTTGACGCTATCAAAAAATCGAATATCTAAAAATAAAATTTTTTAATTTAAACTCGTGTCAGATTTTATAATTTGGCACGTTTTTTGTTTGTGTAAAAAATTTTTGGCCGCATTTAGCTAAGTATAATGCGGGTTTTGAAGATTTAAAAAAATATTTTTGAAAGAGGGGGTTGACAAACAGAATATAGGGTGATATCCTATGCAAGCTGATTCGCTCAGGACTCCTTGAAAACTGAACAATGTTTTTGCTAGTGCAGGTCTTATTTTTTAGACCTATCAGA
>CAJOKY010000305.1 GCA_905235425.1 uncultured Selenomonadaceae bacterium | reverse complement strand
GCTGCACGACGTGAATTGTTGCGCCCGATTTCATTAGGAGCACGCTGACCAAAGTATTGAGCGCGATAATCGTCGTTTGAATCGCCAAGGGGACGTAATTTCTTTGGTCTGCGCTAAGGAGAAAGCTGAACGAAATCCCGAAGTAATACTGCGTGAGCGTGCCGATTGAAATAATCAGAATCAGCGACGCACTGAAGAGCCAATCGAAAGAATTTTGGACGATGAGCGGGTAGCAGAAGAACAGAAAAATTATGTAGACGATAAAAATATAAGCAATGCGACGAAAAAATTTCACCGAGGAGGCGATAACTTTGCTGACGGTCTCGAAGTCGCCTTCGGCAAGCGGCTTGTACAAATTCGATTCAATGACGGGACCGATTCCCATTTCGAGCAGTGTTATAAAAGCCAAAAATTGCGTTATGGAAGATACAAGCCCGTTTATCGTCGAGCCGTAAGTTTGCAGGATATAAGCCGGCAGGATAAAGCCGCAGATGACAGTTACGGCTTGACGCAAGATTGCCGCCAGAGAATTGAGCCTGAATTTTTGCGACCTGTTCATTTTTCAATCGGCAGGACAATCATATCGCCCAAAATTTTATTCCATTTGTCCGGCTTAAACGTTCCTAAGCCCGCGTTCGGATAAAAAGTTATCTCGCCGAAATAAACTTTGTCGGCAACTTCGTAAAAGTCAATCCGTCTGAAAATCGAATCTTGAGCCAAAATCGCGGCGAATTTTTTCATCAGCTCAAGATTTTTCGGAGGGGCAAATTTTTTTGTGCTGTGATGTAAATTTCTGGATAAGCCGATAAATTCTTGAAGTCGCCAATCCATATCGAAAAAGTCAATGCTCTCGTCAGTGCGGCGGTCGGTTATGACTTGGCAAAATTTCGGCACGCCGTTGAAGCAATAAAATTTGTAATCGGTGAGGTCGCCGCCTGCCGCCTCTTCCATAAATTTTTCCGCCAAAATTCGCGGCTTAACGTCTTTGTAAACCCACTCACGAGCATAACGATATAAATTTCGTTGCAAATGTTTTTCCAACAGTTGCCGAGCTTTTTTCATGTCGAGCGCGGCTTTATCTTTGACTATTACAATCCCGCCGGAATCATGCGTACACTTTAAAACGAACTGATTCGGCAAAGCGTCAAAATTAATCTCATCGAACTTTTCCCAAACGCCATACGAAGGAATAATGTATTCTTTGCCGATTAAATTTGCGACATAAATTTTTGCCTCGTACTTGTCTACCATCGAGTTGTATTTGGGATTGCGGTCGTGAATTTTAAGCCATTGAATTTTTTCACCGAACGTCACGGGTTTTTCCAAATTTAATTTCTGCCCGCCGCTGAGAAAGAATTGCTCCGAAATAAATTCTTCATCGGACTTGTCGTCGTAAAAACCTAAAATGGCATTAACGGCAAAACGATATTCGGGTTCCGAAAGATAGCGCATTCCTTTACGAAAAATTTCTGTTGCCGACAAGTTTAGCCTCTCCTCTCAACTCTCTTACTTTTATGTGAGCCGCCAATATCAAAAAATAATCGTTAATGTTCGTGTAAGTTACTTGCCCGAAATCCAAAATCAAAGTGAGCACTAAAAATACTTCCAGCAAGAACATGATTATTTTTCGTTAATAATAAACTTCTTATTTTATTATGCATTTCAATATATTGAACGACTTCTTTATTTAATAAATCAATCACAGCTATTCCATTTATGTTATTAAAATCTTTAGGTATATCCTTTCCTCTATTTGCGAAATAATGTATTTTTTCTAAACTAACCAATAATATTTTTTCATTATATTTGACAATAGATGATGTTCCTGAAGAACAAGTTAAATTATTTATTGTTTTAATATTAATCAAATCCTTATATGACCAAAAACGTAAACAATTTTTGCCTCCTGCTAATGTTGTATTCGAAGATGAAACAAAAATATTATTATCTAATTTATAAATATTATAAACAATTTCATTAACATTTATTTTTTTAATCAATTCCCATTCCTCTTTTCCTTTTCCATTTTCATTTTCTTTTTTATCAAAAATATGAATACCATAAACACTTGAAATAATAATATTATATTTATTTTCTTTATAGGTATTTATATAATCAAATTCAATGCTTTTATGAAAAAGAAATCTTTCATAAAAATAAAATAAAACTTTATAAGTTTTATTATCTTCTGATGTTTCAAAAATTATAAATCCATTGTGACAAAATATAAAAGTATTATCCTTATGCAATTCGTTAATATGTGAAATATAAAACTGTTTAAATTCTGTTATACGTAATATAACTTCTAAATTTTCTTTTGAATAAAATATTATCTTGCCTAAACTTGCTGAAATTAAATTTCCATTTTTGCAAATTAATAAACTATTGATTGCCTCTGAATGAGTCCTTATCGTTTTGACTATTTGCATTTCATTTATCAAAGACATTTTTCAATTTTATTTTGATTCATTATAAAATAAAAATTCGAATTTAAGACTTAAATATCAATATAATAATATAAAATTCTAAAT
>CAJOKY010000304.1 GCA_905235425.1 uncultured Selenomonadaceae bacterium | reverse complement strand
GAATACGCCGATTTAATTTAAGGTGTGATATTCAATGGATGCCTTATTTAGGGAAATTTTTAAAGACGAGTTAGAAGAGGCGTACCTTCAAGGGTATATTCAAGGATATATTAAAGGATATATTAAAGGATATGCTAAAGGTGCCAAAAATAATTTAATTGCAAATATCCGTGCTCTTATGAAAAATTTGCATTTCACGGCGGCACAAGCTATGGACGCGTTGGGCGTACCTGCCGATAAGCAGAAGGAATACGCCGATTTAATTTAAAGGAGGCTTTGATTATGGGCGACAAATTTTTTAATTTGAAAGATCTGCGCGGAAAGTTGTCCGAAAATCACTACAAGATGACGCCACAGCGTAAAGAGATTTTGCAGATTTTCATTGAAAACAAAAACGACCACCACCTCAGCGCGGAGGAAGTCTATGAAATTTTAAAAACGAAAGACTTTGACTTTGGTCTTGCTACGGTTTATCGCAACGTCGAACTTTTAAGTTCACTCGGCATTTTGTCTAGGGTAAATTTTGATGACGGACGCACGCGTTATGAGCTTAATTCCGCAGATCCGCGAACGCATCAGCACCATCATTTAATTTGCCTTAAATGCAGAAAGATTATTGAGTTTGAAGAGGACTTGCTCGAAAATTTGGAAAAAGTTATTAATGAAAAGTCCGGCTTTGATATCGTAAACCATGAAGTAAAATTTTACGGCTACTGTTCAGATTGCAAGGGAACCAAATGAAGATAAAAAATTTTAAGATTAACTCTGACGCGCAGGTTATACACAAAATCACTTGGGAAGTTTTACGCGCCTTTCACATTGAACTTGCAGAAGACGCGGCTGAATTTGACGCTTTTCAAATTGCCAACGACGTTATCGGCAAAAGGGTTTTAACGCGGCTTACCGTGAAAAATTCCACCGGCATACAGACTTTTAAAAATGCCGGTGACATACGCCTTGAGGAACGACGTGGCGCCGAAATTAACCGCATTATCAAAAAAAATTTGTACACGATTTTGACGCGAGATTTAAAAATGCGCGGCGTACCATACGGCATTATGCACGGCGTACGTCCCGTGAAAATTGTTCACCGCTGGCTGAATGATAAATTTGCCGTCACCAATCAAGGCATTGTTGATCGCGATAAAATTGCCCGACGCCTCCGCGCAGATTATCTTACCAATTACGAAAAATCTGTACTGCTTACGGAAGTTGCTCTGCGCCAAATTCCAATTTTAAATTCAAGCGACGAAAAAACTATCAGCGTTTATATCGGTATACCGTTTTGCGTGACGCGCTGTCTGTACTGCTCCTTCCCGTCAAACGTCCTGCCTGCCGATGAAAAAGTTGCCGAGTTTATGGAAGTTTTAACGCGCGATATTGACGCGGCGGCGGCTGAAATTGAACGCTACGGCTTTAAGGTGCAAAATATTTACATAGGCGGCGGTACACCTTCAAGCTTGCCTATAAATTTTTTCCGTGAACTTCTTGAAAAAGTTACACAAAAATTTTACCGTGACACGACGAAGGAATTTACCGTTGAATGCGGCAGACGACGAAAAAATTTCCGCAATGAAAGATTTTCACGTAAACCGCGTTTGTCTCAATCCGCAGACTATGCAACAGAAAACTCTTGACCGTATCGGCAGGCGTCACAGTGTCGAACAGTTCATAACGGCATTTGAAAAGTTGCGTCAAGCCGCTGATTGGAAGATTAACACCGATTTAATTTTGGGATTGCCGGGTGAAAATTTCGACGACGCTCAAGACAGCTTGCAAAAAGTTTTGGCGCTTAATCCCGACGATATCACCTTACATGCATTGGCACTTAAACGCGGCTCAAAACTTCAAATGCAAATTTCAGACGAAGTTCACCGCATTTCTGATTTTAATTTGCCGTCCGATGAAGAAGTTAGAAAAATGTCTGATGCCGCTGAAAAACTTCTGCGCGATAAAAATTATTTGCCGTACTATCTTTACAGGCAAGGTTATATCAGCGGACAAATTGAAAATATCGCCTACTGCAAGCGCGGCGCCGAATGCATTTATAACGTGCAGATTATGAATGAACGCCAAATTATTATCGGTATCGGTCCTGCCGCGTCTACCAAAGTTCCCGACAAAAAAGAATTGCGCCTTCAAACTTCTTTCAACGCGAAAGATTTAACTACATACCTGCGCGATATTGACAAGTATATTGACAATCGCTCAAAAGTTTTGGCGCAGGTTTACTAGGGTCTGTTAATAAAAATTTTTCCCTGCAGATAAGTCTGCGGGGATTTTTTATTTTTGCTGACGTATGATATAATGCTAAATGTAAAAATAAATAGGAGATGATTTTAATGGCATATGTGGAAAAATACGATTTGGCAGAAATTTTTCAAGACACAAAGGCTTGGTATGAAAGTGACGCGACATTAAAAAAGGCTGTGCAAGATTCGATTGCCGGTACAAAATTTTATGACGCTGAAAATTATCCTGCACTGCCGGAAAAAAGATTTAATTCAACTACAATCACAGTGACTAAGGGCAGGACATTTGAAGCGGCGGTAGATATGCGCGTAGATAATCCTGACGCCAAAATTGCTGTACATAATTTCGCATCGGCTACAAATCCCGGCGGCGGCGTTAAGCACGGCAGCAGGGCGCAGGAAGAGGCGCTTTGCCGGTGTTCGACGCTTTATCCCGCGTTAGACACTGATGAAAATTGGCAACGCTACTACAACTTTCACCGTGAGCGTCAAGATGCGATTTACACGGACGCCTGCATTTTCACGCCGAATGTCATAATTTGCAAAAGTGATGTTGACCTTCCACAGAGACTTCCGCAAGAAGATTGGGTGACGGTTGACGTTATGACTTGTGCCGCGCCGAATTTGCGCGTTTACCCCAATAACAAGCACAATCCCGGCAATGACAAGCCGATAACCGTTACTGACAATGAACTTTTGAAAATTCACGAAAAGCGCGGGCGTCATATGCTTACAATTTTGGCAGAAAACGGCGTTGATATTTTTGTAACGGGAGCGTTTGGTTGCGGCGCATTTGCCAATAATCCCTACGTTGTCGCGCAGGCTTATAAAAATCTTTTGCAGGAATTTGACGGCTATTTCAAAGAGATTGTATTTGCCATTTACTGCACGCCGCGCGAAGAAAGCAACTATCAAGCATTTAACAAAATTCTTAGCTAAAAGCTAGGGAGTAGATTTGAGATTTATAATCCTAATCCCTAATCCCTAATCCCTGTTCCCTATTAACGAGGTGAAAATTTTGATTACAAATGCGCCGAGAGGCACGAAAGATATTTTACCGGAACAAATTGCCGGTTGGCGATACATTGAAGATGAAGTGCGTAAAATCTGCGCGGCGTACGGCTACGAAGAAATTAGAACGCCTACATTTGAACATACTGAACTTTTTCAGCGCGGCATTGGTGAAACTACGGACGTTGTGTCGAAGGAAATGTACACCTTCACTGACAGAGGTAACCGCTCAATCACCCTTCGACCTGAAAATACCGCGTCGGCAGTACGCGCTTATTTGCAAAATAAATTGTATGCGTCGGGAAATTTAGTGAAACTTTTTTATATCGGTTCAATGTTTCGCTACGACAGACCGCAGGCAGGACGCTTAAGAGAATTTCACCAATTCGGCGTTGAGGCGTTGGGTGAAAAAAATCCTGTCGTTGACGCAGAAATAATTTTATTGGCGTGGAACTTTTTAAAAAATTTGGGACTTGATGAACTGGAACTTAAAATCAACACGGTAGGCTGTCCCGCTTGCCGACCTGTCTATAGGCAAAAGTTAATTCACTATTTCAGCGAATATCACGACGAACTTTGCGGCGATTGCAAGTCACGGCTTGAAAAAAATCCGCTGCGAATTTTGGACTGCAAGGTTGACGCCGGTAAAGATTTTATGGATGACGCGCCGAAAATTGAAACTTGTCTTTGCGACGAATGTCGAGAACATTTTGCGCGCGTGCAGGAGCTTTTAACTGCGGCAGGAGTGGAATTTAAAATTGATAATCGGCTTGTACGCGGGCTTGACTACTACACCAAGACGGCATTTGAAATTCACTATACGCCGTTGGGAGCACAGGCGGCA
>CAJOKY010000303.1 GCA_905235425.1 uncultured Selenomonadaceae bacterium | reverse complement strand
CGCACTGACATTAAACCGGATGACGTTATGATTTGGCGCGGAAAATATTTCAGATTAATCACGCCGCCCGTTAATTTGGAAAGTCGGCGAATTTGGACACAGTTTGACGTTAGGGAAGTGATTCAAGATGGCGCGTACAAGTAGACGCAGACACAATGAAAGTTCGTTTAGTCGCGGTTATGTCAATATTGCGGGAGTAAGCGCGGCTGTCAGAAATTTGCGTATGAAGGGCGAACACGTATTGACGGCGGCAAAGCAAGCATTAATGGTAGGCGCTTATGATATTGTCAGCGACGCGAAAAGCAGAGTGCCGGTAAAGACGGGCAAACTGCGTGATTCTATCAAAGCAACAGAACTTGAAGACGGCGCGGCTTATGATATATCAGCCGACGCCAAAAATCAAAAAGGCGTTGCTTACGGGCAGTTTGTAGAATTTGATCCGAAAATCAATAAGCCGTTTTTGTACCCAGCAATGGATGCGCAGAGGGATAACGTCCACAATCGCGTCAAGCAAGCTATTCAAAACGCCATTGCACAAGGACCTTGACAATGCAAACTACAGAGTTGGAAAGTACAATTTATGCGGCTATGACAGCCGATGAAAACTTAATGGAGCTTTTGCCTAATCGTGAAAGTTCCATTTATCATTTACAAGCGCCGTCGGTTTATCCCGACTTGCCGATAATCGTATATTCGCCTATCAGCGACGTACCTGTTTTGCACGGCGATAACTCGGAAACCCTTCACAGGGTAACAATTCGCTTGCACATTGTAACGGGAGAAAACGATTATTCGGAACTTTACGCCGTCATTAAAAACTTAATGGCGGAATTGGGATTTACGCGGGTTCAATCTACGCCTTTTCGCGATGAAGACGGCGAATTTATTATGATAACCGATTGGAAAATAATTTTAGGAGATGATTAAAAATTATTTTTTGGAATGCCGAAGTTTATTGGCACAGGAAATAGAACAACAAGTTTGTTTTGAATTAGCATATTTTAAATTGAAGACTTTACCGCAAACGGGACAGATTTTTTCACGCTTTTTTGTACGCTTTTTATCAGCGCAATCGCGTGAGCAACATTCTTTGTCGGGATTTGTTACAGGAACTTGGAACTCTTTACCGCAAACAGGACAAACTTTAATTCTAGCCGGCTCGGGTTTACCTGCTATTTCGCGCTCCTTTTTCCGACGCAACTTCGCTCCGCAAGAGCGTGAGCAACAGACAATTTTTGAATTTTTTAATACGGTAAATATTTTTCCGCAATATTCGCAAACTCGTTCTTCATATAAGTTGGGGTTTTTGGCGCGATATTCATAGCCGCATTTAAGAGAGCAAAAAAGACGGTGCGTCCTTTTTGTCTGCGTAAACGACTTGCCGCAATTCAGACTTATCAAACCTTTCATTGACTTTTAACCGCAGGATTGGTAAAATAAAAGAGCAAATTTCCCGCGGGATAGTCTGTAATTTAGCACTTAGATTATACCAAAGGAAATTTCGCATTTCAAGAATAATTTTCCGCGTTAAGCGGATTTTTTAGTTTAAAGGAGTGACAGATTTTGGCGATAATTGGACTTAGACGTTTTATGTATGCTGTTATGACTACAGAAGATACTGCGACGAGTGCGCCGGTTTACGGAACGCCGAAACGCATTATCGGAATAAATTCAATCGACATTAACCCGACAGTCAACAAGGCAAATCTTTACGGCGACGATATCGTGTTGGCTACAGCGTCATCACTTGGTGAAATTGAAGTCACAATCGATATTGCAGACTTGCCGATTGAGGATTTAGCCGCATTGCTCGGACATACCATAAGCGACGGCGTGCTTGTGTCTAAAGGCTCGGACTCCGCGCCGTATGTCGCGATTATGTTCGAAAGCGAAAAGCATAACGGCGAAACCCGCTACGTTAAACTTTTGAAAGGCAAGTTCAGCGAATCGCAGGAGACAATCAATACTCGCGGTGATTCGATTGAATATCAAGTTCCGCGGATAACAGGTACATTTGTTTCACGAACAAATGACAGCGCGTGGAAACATACAACGGATTCAACAGATACGGCAGTTGCCACTACGTGGTATGCAAGCGTTGATAAGCAATAGGAGAAATGAATCGTGAATAAACCTGTAATTACCATTAACGGAAACAAAATTGAAATGCTTGAACCTAAGGCGCGGGCGTGGCGTGAAGTTATGAAATTTGAGACCGAACGCAAAGACTTGAAAGCTGATGACGCCGTAGAAAAATATTGTGAAGTTATCGCTAAAGTTTTCGGCGTTACCACTGATGAAGTGCTTGACAATCTCGAACTTGCCGACGTTATCCCGACTTACTTTGCCGTTTTAAATCGCATTGTCGCTATGCTCACTGAAAAACTTTTAACCGATAAAAAAAACGAAGACGCGGCAGAGAATTGACGCCATATGAATCGTGCTTAAGTTGCTATCTTTTGGCGGTTAAGATCTTGAAAAGTTCAATCGCCGAAATTGACGATATGCCGCTTGATTTTCTTCTGGACTTAATCAGCGTTTATGAAAAAATAAATTCTACAGACAATCGT
>CAJOKY010000302.1 GCA_905235425.1 uncultured Selenomonadaceae bacterium | reverse complement strand
GCTAATCGCTAACACCTAAATAGGAGACGTGATGTTTTGGAAGAACCCGGCATTTTCAGTACACTCTTTTCACCGATAGAATTTTTATTCACCACTATTTTAAATTTCTTTTACCACTTAACAGAGGCGGCAGGTTTCGGCAGTTACGGTGTCGCCATTATACTTTTAACCGTGCTGATGAAAGTCCTTTTGTACCCACTCACCGTAAAGCAACTTCAATCTATGAAGGCTATGCAAGAAATTCAGCCGAAAATGCAGCGCCTTCAAGAAAAATACAAAGATAATCCGCAGTTAATGCAACAAAAATTAATGAAACTGTATCAAGACGCGGGCGTAAATCCTATGGCAGGTTGCCTTCCCATACTCGCGCAGATGCCTATATTAATGGCAATGTACTATACGCTTTTCAATTTTGACTACGGCGGTGTAACACCTTCATTTCTGTGGTTGCCGAATTTGTCGGAACCCGATCCTACTTATGCCTTGCCTTTACTTTCGGCACTTTCGACTTTCGTACTGCAAAAAGTCTCTTCCGTTGCCGCGCCGCCTAATCCGCAGTCAAAAATTTTCATGATAATTATGCCGATTTTTATCGGTTGGATAAGTATAAACTTTCCGGCAGGTCTTGTACTTTACTGGGTAACCATGAACATGGTACAGATGTTTCAGCAACTTTGGATTTATCGTGACACTGAAAGTCAAGAAGTTGAGAAAAAGCAGGATTAACCTTCGGATAAAATTTTTAATATAAAAAAGCCCTACGCCAACTGCGCAGGGTAATTTTTTAATATCAATATATTTTTAAAACGCCGCTTACCAATCTGCCTTTTCAGATTATTTTTTTTGCTGTATAATCTAAAAAACACGGAAAGAAATATGTCAGTATGATTTCTTTTGCCGCAAAGAATTTATTTTTAAATTTATTTTGAAGGTGATATTTTGGCTACAGATGAACAGGTAAATTTTTTAAATGCTATGGCGTCGCTTGCTCCCAAGTACGCTGATAATGATTTGTTCAAGTACTGGGTTCAAAAAGAACACAGATGCATTGATAAATGGTTTCACTATTTCCCTATTTACGAAAAATGGTTTAAAGATTTTCGCGGTACGGATCTGGTTTTTGTAGAGATTGGCGTTTTTAACGGCGGCTCAATGCAGATGTGGAAAGAATACTTCGGAAAAAAGGCTAAAATTATCGGCATTGATATTAATCCACAGTGCAAGCAGTTTGAAGAAGATCAAGTCAGCATTGAAATAGGTTCGCAGGAAGATCCTGAGTTTTGGAATGCCTTTAAACAAAAATATCCTCGTGTAGACATACTCCTTGACGACGGCGGTCACACAATGAATCAGCAGATTGTAACTTTTATGCATATTTTTCCGCATATAAAAGACGGTGGAATTTATATGTGTGAAGACTGCCATACTTCATACTGGGAAAACTATGGGGGGGGGGTACAAGCGTCCTAATTCTTACATTGAGTTCACAAAAAATTTGATTGACGTTATAAATGCCTTCCACAGCAGGGGAGCGTTACCGCCAAATTATTTCACTATGAATATGGGCGGCATCCATTTTTACGACAGCATTGTTGTTGTTGAAAAATCTAACAGGTTCGCTCCGCCGTTTGCGCATCAATTTGGAGCAAGATTGTTTTGAAGGAAGATTTAATGGAAAAAATGACTTATAAAGATTCGGGCGTTGACATTGATGCCGGTAACGAGTCTGTTAAATTGATAAAAGACGCGGTAAGGTCAACGTACCGCGAAGAAGTTTTAGGCGATTTAGGCGGTTTCGGCGGACTTTTCGCACTTAAACAATATGACGAGCCGATTTTAATTTCCGGCACGGACGGCGTCGGTACAAAGTTAAAAATTGCCTTTCGCTTAAACAAACACGACACGATAGGTCAAGATGCCGTTGCAATGTGCGTAAATGACATTTTGGTACAAGGCGCCGAGCCGTTATTTTTTTTGGACTATCTCGCAGTTGGAAAATTAAATCCCGCGCAGGTTGCCGAAATTGTAGGCGGCGTAGCGCGTGCTTGCAAAGAGTCGGGTTGCGCGTTAATCGGCGGCGAAACGGCTGAAATGAGCGGCTTTTATCCCAACGGCGAATACGACGTTGCAGGTTTTGCCGTCGGCGTTGTAGAAAAAAAATCGCTTATAACTTCTGCGCGTGTTAAATGCGGCGACGTGTTGATAGGTCTGCCGTCAAGCGGTCTGCATTCAAACGGCTTTTCGCTTGTACGCAAAATAGTTTTTGAACGTCAAAATTTTAACGGCGATGAATTTATAACCGAACTCGGCAAAACGATAGGCGAAGAGCTTTTAACACCTACGCGGCTTTATCCTTCTGTATGTCTGCCGCTGATTAAAAAGTTTGATGAAAAAATTCACGGTATGGTACACATAACCGGCGGCGGCTTTTACGACAACATACCGCGAGCCTTGCCGGAAAATTTCGGTGCAGAAATTGATTCAGACGCGTGGATAATGCCGCAGATTTTCAAGCTGATTCAGCACTGGGGAAATGTCGATTGGCGCGAAATGTTCAGAACGTTTAACTGCGGCGTCGGTATG
>CAJOKY010000301.1 GCA_905235425.1 uncultured Selenomonadaceae bacterium | reverse complement strand
GCCATATCCTTCACTTCCCTAAAAAAATTTTCTCCTAAAAAATATCTCTTATATGTTTAAATTTTATAATAAACTGCGCGAAAGTTGCAAGAAAATTTTAACAAGGAGAGTAAATTTTTTCAAACGTAAACTTCGCATTGATATTACAGCCTATGCTACGTTTAAAATCGCATAATCCGTAATTCGGTACTCCAAACTCGGTCGATATACCAATATCAAGATAGGCGATATCTTCTTTTGAGTAGTATTGAATCAATTTATATGCCAAAAAATTCGTCGGTCGCAATGCTGAAAAAGTCGGATTATCACCCCAGTAAATTACCTGCACAATGTTATTTGTAACGTGAAAAACTACTGCCGCCGCTAAATTTTCGTTACCGTTATTAACAATAAAAAAATCGTGTCGTACTAAGTCTATCGTAGAGTTTACTTGATCCCAAGTCATTCTCAACGGATAACCACGCGATTGACGATTAAGCTTGATGATATCATAGGCAATTTTTTTTTCTTCAGGCGTCTCACATCTGCAAAAGTGTAGATTATTTTTTAGCGCATTGTTCAAATTTTTGCGACCGTTACTTGGAATAAGGCACGTATATTCATCAACAAATTTTTTATCCAATTTCAAACTGAAATTCAAGTCGTGATACTTTACTTTGTACCCGATCCTTAGAAGAATATTTTGGATGGCAGAAATTAAAGTTTCAGCATAAAAAGCAGGCGGTAAAGTAAATTTTACATAACTTCCTTTTTCTGATGATACAAAATCATCAAAACATCTTACGGCATCTTCAAGCTGAAGTATGCTCCAATCATTTTTTAGATTAACGAATGTTGCAAAGGGTGCCGAAAAAGGCGCGGCAAATAAATCGTCTTTTTGACCGACGCATAATCCGAAACGGTATTTTTTATCTTTGAACAAAAGATACCTTACACGATCAACTTTATTTTTATTCAGAAAATTAAACTTCGCACTGTTGAAAAAAATTTTCGCGTCAACTTTGGAAAAATATTCTTTATATGTTACTTCCTCAACTACCATAACTACACATCCTTTGCATAAAGAATTTGTAGCATGCCGCGCATAAAAATATTGTCTTAACGCTGAGGAGCAATACACATATTTTACCGATAAAGATTAATCGGCAGACTGCCCCCCCCCTTTGATTTTGAGAATAATTCACTATATTTTCTTCCTCCCTAGAAATTGTCAATTCGTAAAAATCATGTACAACGGCTCGTGCGCCGAAGCCTTCTTTTTGTGCGATTAAGCCGCAATTTAAATAACGTCCGGCATTTTCATTGGATATGCCGAAGTCAAAGTATTTTTTGTCGGCGTAAACGTCTCTTAACAGATAATCTATCACGCAATCCAACGCACCGATATTTCTGCCTTCGTCCGAATTTGCCAAGTACTGTGTATGAACTGTATCGCCGTTTTCAAAAACTACTGCGCCTGCCAAAATTTTGTCGTCAACTTCGCCGGTATAAAGCTTGATATTTTCGGGAAAACGTTCAGCAAGCATCTTCAATTCGGCGCCTGTATGAACCGGAATAGCATCATGATATTTTTTCAAAACTTCGCTCAACATTTTTATATATTCGTTATACTTGTAACTCTGAACTACTTGTACATTTTTTTTTTGCCTTTCTTAACGAGTCGAATACGCCGTGTCTCATAAATACCCTTGAAGGGGGGGGTATGACAGTTGAAGAAACATCTCGGCGAATTAGTTTAGCGTCGTTTATGAAAAGCGCGTACTTATCCTCTTCGCTTGGATACTTCCAGTAAATATATGGGATACATTTATAAATCAGCGACGAGAAATTATTTTCGCGTAAAAATTGTTTTACGGCATCAAAAATATCAAGCATTGTTTCGACTTTCATTTTCTCATTTGTCAAAAAGCCGCCGAAAGTCAAGCCGCCGTGCGAGACGAGAATTTTTTTATCGCCGTCGTAAAAAATATTTGCAGGTAATACAGAAATTAATTGACCTTTGTCATTGTAAATCATCAGCGAAAAATCTTGAAAGCGGTCTTTATGATAGTCCATATAGCCGCGCTGAAAAAAGAAGTGAAAATTTTTCGTGCCGATTACAAAATTATTCCAAACATCAATGTCAGCTTGTTCATAAATTTTTACATCCATAAATTATCAACCACGTTTCACAATAAGTACATCTTCGCGGCGATTGGACATAGGAAGTTTTTCATTTTGAGGTAAAAGGTAAGTTTCCATTCCCGCCGCTCTGTAACGTTGCATAATCGCAAAAATAATCGCGTCATCTAATTTGCCGGATTCAATCTCAAATAAATCAACCTTAGGAATTGCATTGGGATCGCCGGTATATTCGCAATGCGTCTTTATTCCTTCGGGCGAAAGAAAAAATCTCTTGCGTTTTGTACGGTTAGGCAAATCGCCGAGAAGTAAACGTCCGCCGGGTGCAAGCAACTCAACTGCGCGATCTATAAAATTAAATACGCTGTCTTCTATCGTAACGGTATGCATAACGCTGTAAACCAAAATTGCATCGAAAGTGCCTTTTTCTTTAGCGATAAATTCGGCAGAGTCATCAGGAAATTT
>CAJOKY010000300.1 GCA_905235425.1 uncultured Selenomonadaceae bacterium | reverse complement strand
TTCGGTGAAAATGTTGCCGATATCAGCATTGAAAAATTTTATCATCAAATTATGGAAGAAGTTATGGAAGCACACACGGCGTCGATTATTCACGACGTCAAAAAGATTATGTCCACTGAAGGCTGTGGGCAGTACACCGAATTTATAGGCGAAGATAACGAGCCGGAAGAGCTTGTAGACATTATCACGTGTTGCATTACGCGCCTTGAAATTCTCGGTTACAACGAAGAAAAGCGGCAGGAACTTTATCACGCCGTCAACGAGAAAAATCGCAGACGCGGTTATCACGAAATGAGGGGACATAATGAAATTTAGCTGTGCAAAGAAAGATTTGCTGAATCTGCTGTCAAAAGTGTCGAAGGCTCTTGCCGTTAAGCCTATGTCGCCGATTTTGGCGGGATTTTATTTGAACGTTTTCAACGACGTTTTGGAAGTGCAGGCAAATAATTATTCGCTCGGTATGGCAGGACAATTGCCCGTCAATTTGCAGGACGAAGGCGGTGAAATTGCCGTTATCGGTAAAAAGTTTTTAGAAGTTGTCAAGGCGATGCCGGATGACGTGATTTTAATTTCGCAAAATGATAATTACCTTGAAATTTGCTCAGGACCTTCAAATTATTCTGTTGCCACTTATGCCGCCGCTGATTTTCCTAAAGTCACAACTCCCGACACGAGCAACCATTTTAAAATTAATGCATCTGCACTGAAAAGCGCCGTCAAACGTACCGCCTTCGCCTGTTCAAATGACGAAGGACACCCGCTTTATACAGGTTGCCTTTTCGATATCGCTGACAGCAAAATCACAATAGCGGCTACTGATATGCACCGCCTCGCCGTCGTGCAAGACACATTTTTAAATGCCGCCGCGCCGTTAAAAATTATTATACCTGCCTCTGCCCTTAACGTCATTGCCGATATGTTGCCTGAAGACGACGCCGAAATTGGCATTGATTATGACGCCAAAAGTATATCTTTCACGATAGACGGCTTTTTTATCAAGGCACGTCTGTTAGAGGGGAATTTTCCCGACTATAACCGTGTTATCCCCGCTGAAACGAAAATCACTTCCGAACTTTTGACTGATGAGTTCAAAAACGCCGTTGAAAGATTGGCAATTATCGCCAAAGACTCCCAAGATAAAAAAATCTACTTCGAATTTTCCAAAGATCGCGTGAAGATTTCGGCGTACTCTGCGCAATTCGGCAACGGCGAAGAATTTGTACACGCAGAAGTTGAAGGCGGCGAACTTGATATTGCCTTTAATTGCTACTACTTTACCGACGTTTTGAAAGTTATTCAGAGCGGCACCTTTAAATTTTATCTTAATGGCGCTTACGAGCCTGCGATTATTCGCGAATATGGCAATGAAAATTATGTCTACGTCGTCACTCCGCTCCGCGCTTAGGAGGTTGAAAAAATGGCGACCATAAAACCTATTGAAACAGAATATAAAGGCTACAAATTCCGTTCGCGTCTTGAGGCGCGTTGGGCGGTATTCTTCGACGCTTGCGGCGTTGAGTGGGAATACGAGCCTGAAGTTTTTGACTTGGGCGACGGACTTTATTATTTGCCTGATTTTCGCTTGTCACAACGTGTAACTCGAGCAGATGGTTCAAAAGAAAATTTGTGGGTTGAAGTCAAAGGCGAAATGTCTTTAAGTGACTATCAAAAATTAATCAAGTTTATAAATGATGATCATCCTTTGATTTTTGTCGGAACCATACCCGACGAAGCAGACTTTCAAGAGGCTTGCAACAGGTACTCGGAACATCTGCTGTATTATAATTCGTCTGGTTTGTTGAAAAATATTCAAATACTGCACGTGCCGTGCGTGCTTAAAAACGGAGCATTTGGGGTAACGATGAGCTGGTACTCAGAGAATCAAATTGATTTTGAAAAGACCATCGCCGCTTATGCGAAGGCTCGTCAAGCGAGTTTTGATAAAAAGCCGCGTGGAGAACTTATACAGCTTTGTGAATGTACTTACGAAGGTTATTCTTGTCGCTCTAAAGACTCTGCAAACGGCAGTTATATTTACGGTGTCAGTGTTTTGTTAGATGGCAATGAATATGTATCTCTTGAAAGTCGCAGCGGTGATTCGTGGGGATTAGCTAAGTTGAAATATCTTGAAAAATTTATCGGTTATGATGCCGATGGTGCCGAAATTTGGATTAAAGTTTTTGATTAAGAGGTGATTATATGAAATTTAAAATTGGCGGCGTCGTAGTTACGAGCAACCTTGAAAATTTCACCGAGCAGGACGCCAAAGAATATATTGACTTCGTCATTGAAAATGCCAACTGCGATGCCCCGCTTGAATTTGTCGACGTAAAGCTCTGCGACGACGGCAAGGTTGATGTCAACTACCAATTTCACGGACTTAGATTCGAACGCATTCGCCGTATAACAGGTAAAGGGATTGCCGTCTGCTGTCAAGCCGTTTGAAGATTGCAGATTATCAGCGCGGTAAAAAACTGGGAACTCTCTAGGAGACAATCAGAGGTGAAGGCATACGCCAGCCGCAACGCATAGGCAGTGAAATAATCTGCCCACGAGACCGCGCCACGCTACGGCTTAAAGCGTGAAAA
>CAJOKY010000299.1 GCA_905235425.1 uncultured Selenomonadaceae bacterium | reverse complement strand
GCTTTCGCCTGCTTCAGAATGTTGACAACTTTGACATATTTCTTCACGACCTCCGGCTGGAACCTGTGCTTCTTATCTACAGGTTCGTTGTGATAGAGAATCAATAAGCGCCCGTGCCTTAGGCGTCATTTCGTCAAGGTTGCCGGGTCCCATGCCGATAACTGAAATTTTTCCGCAGTTATGTTCCATTTTGCAATCTCCAAAGTCATACTCCATAATTTTTTAATATTATTGCATTATTTCAGATTCAACGCAAGATTAAACTGAAAATCTTTGAAAATTTACAACACATCGAAAGGTTGCAGATATATAATTCAATTCAAAATCTGTTGTAATTTTTCAGCATAAATGTTAGTATTTATAAAAATTTTGTGAAGGGAAGTCGTATTGTAATGGATTGGTTTAGGTTGCAAAAAAAAATTGCAGCGGGAATTTTGGGGTTGACACTATTATTTAATCTGCCCATTGCGCAGGCTGAAGAAAGTACGCAAAAAAATTCCGCGCCGGAAAATACTCAAACTGCAAGCACTTCCAAGCCGCAAAAAAAAATTGTGATAAATTCCGCCAGCAGAATTTTAACTCTTTACGAAGGCGACAAGAAAATTGCAATGTACCCTCTCGGTCTCGGCAAAACTTCAACTCCGACACCTACCGGCTATTATAAAATTCTTGAAAAAGCTGTAAATCCTTCATGGATTGATCCTTCCGATCCTGAATACGAAGTCCCTTCCGGTCCCGACAATCCCTTAGGCTATCGCTGGATGCAAATTCAAGGCAACTATGGCATTCACGGCACGAATAAACCTGACAGTATCGGCTACTACGTTTCAAACGGCTGTGTTCGTATGTACGAAAAGGACGTTGAGGAGCTTTATGACAACGTTGAAGTAAATACGCCGGTTGAAATTACTTACAATCGCGTCGTCGTAGAAAAAGCGCCTGATGATAACGTCGTTTATTACATTTATCCTGACGGCTACGGCTGGCAAAATATCACCGTTGCCGACGTGATGCGCTGGCTTGAACCTTACGGCGTTGCTCCCTTCGCAAGCGACGTTGAAATTGAAAACGAAATTCAAGCTTCGGACGGCGAGGCAAATTATGTCGGCAAACCTTACAATATTGAATTGAATGGAAAATTTTTGCCGCAAGTCGAACTGAACGGACGTACTTTTATTTCCCGCGCCGTTGTACGTGACACTATAACTTATATTCCCGTCGTACCCATTGCCGTTGCTCTTCAAACAAAAATTGAATGGCGTGCCTCCGAATCTACGCTGAAAACTGCTTATGGCGAAGTCACCGGCTATGAACGTAAAAAACAAATTTATTGCAACGTCGATGACGCGGTTTTACTTTTCAATATTGACGGCGGTTTACGTAATGCGTCTAACGGCGGAAAAGTTTTAAGCCTTCATACCGTCACGCCGCCGCCTACTGTAGAGGTCGATACGCCGCCGGTTACCGATAAACCTAAAACTGATGAAAGCATTAAGCGCGAAGATACAACTAAACGCGATGAAAAACCTATAGTTGATGAAAATGTAAAGCAGGACGATAAAAATAAACCCGACGAAAAACCTATAGTTGATGAAAATGTAAAGCAGGACGATAAAACTCAACCCGACGAAAAACCTAAACAGGATAAAGACGTTGAACGTGACGAAGAAATTAAAACAGCCGAAAATTCAGTAGAAGTTGAAAACGGTGATGAAGTTGACGCGCCTTTTCAAAGTCGACCGGCAGAAAGAAGAACTTCAGGCAACGGGAAGTCAAAAACTGTAGACCTTACTAATGAAAGGAAATAATATGAAAAGATTTATAATAATTGACGGCAACAGTATTTTTTATCGCGCCTTCTACGCAATGCCGCCTTTAACTGCGCCGACCGGTGAGCCTACAGGCGCTGTTACCGGTTTTGCCAATATAATTTTGAAAATCCTGCGCGAATATCCTGCCGATTACGCGGCGGTTGCTCTTGATGTTTCGCACAAAACTTTTCGCACAGAAATTTTTTCGGATTATAAGGCTAATCGTGAACGTATGCCGGACGAACTTGCCGCGCAGTTGGCGCTTATGAAAGAATTTGTTTCTGCACTCGGCATTAAAATTTTAACCGCGCCTAATTATGAGGCAGATGACATTATCGGCACTTTGGCGACGCAGGCTAAAGATTTTGCCGTCGATATCGTGACAGGTGACAGAGACGCTTTTCAGCTTATCAATACAACAACGCGCGTACTTTTCAACAAGAGTAAGGATGTTGTAGTTTACGACGAAGAAAAATTTTTTGCCGAATATAGCTTTCCGCCTAAAAATTTGACTGACTACAAGGGCTTAAGCGGCGATAATTCCGACAATATACCCGGCGTTAAGGGTATCGGTACAAAAACCGCGACGAAGCTTTTAAATGAATACGGCACGCTTGAAAATATTCTTGCCAATGTCGATAAAATTTCTCAGAAAAAAATTCGTGAATGCCTTCAAACTTCTGCTGACATTGCCACGTTATCAAAGCAACTCGCGCAGATTAATTGTGACGTACCGGATATTATTTTTGATGCTATAAAATTTGAAATCACGCCGAATTTTGCGCTTGTCGATAAATTTTGCGA
>CAJOKY010000298.1 GCA_905235425.1 uncultured Selenomonadaceae bacterium | reverse complement strand
CTGCAAAGATACGAATATTTTACCAAATGTGCAAAAAAAAACGAGATTTGGTAGAAAATAATGCCTTTTTTGCCAAAAACATAACCGATACTTTACCAAATGTGCCTAAAAAAACGAGATTTGGTAGAAAATCGCAGGGGTTGTTGTAAAAAGGCGACCTCTAATTACGATTTTCTGATATTCCGACTTTCCGACCCTCGGATAATCTTAAAATCTGACAATCTTCCCACCCCACTCGCTTTTTTGGCTCTGTTTAGATTCTGTAACTGATATAACTTCATCTAACTCTTTCTCTGTGAGGTTTTTGTTTCAAACATTTTGCTGTTTAAATAATTGCCTTGTCCTGTCGCAGAACTGGATAAAATTCGTTATATTTGCAAATTGGAAAGGAAGTGCTAATTTTGATGACAAATGGCGGAAAATCAAAAAGATAAAACTATTAAATATAAGGCGATAGACTTCTTCTACGGAGGAGGCGGGATGACGTGTGGATTGCGGCAAGCGGGGATTGATGTGATTGCCGGGGTGGATTTTGACGGAAATGAACCCAGCCGCGATTACGAGAACACCCAGCACCGGAATTTAGATGCGGAGTATCTGGGGGGATTGAAGGGGTTTTTGGAGAAGAATATAAAATACTGATTATGCCAAAGAAAAAATATACATTCATCGAATTGTTCACCTGCACTAATAAATAAACCATTATGCCTAAACGACTTTGGACACGGGACGAAATGATACTGACGTTGGCACTGTATTTTCAACTTCTAAAACAAATGTAATAAAGTATGAAAACTATTGAAATACAAACGATGCAAGACGTTGAGCAATTCTTGCGATATGTGATAGAGCCGAACGGCTTGGCTTTGGGGATGAGATTTCATCCGGACGATGACTTTCCCGATTACATGAAAGAGAACGGGGAAAAAGTGTTACCCAACGACGAAGTAAAGGCTCTCAATGAAATGACAGGTAAATGCTTCGCCATTTGCAAAAGAAAAAAATGCCAAAATGAGATGCACATTCATAGTCATTTTCGCCGGCGGGAAGACTGCGCGGGAACTGTGAAAAATGTGTATTTTTGCGGACGCGGAATTTGAAATAGAAAAGAATTTTAATGGAAAACGGCATAAACATATTGCAAAAAGATAACCGGTTGCAACCGTTGGTTGATAGCATTTCTGAAGCCATATTGAATGCCCGTAAGAAATTGGCTTCGCATATCAATTCGACGATGACGGAAACCTACTGGCAAATCGGGAAATACATTGTGGAATATGAACAAGGAGGACAGGCAAAAGTGGCCTACGGCACATCTACTCTGACTGAATTGTCGAAGCAGCTTACTGCACGTTTTGGAAGGGGATTTAGCAGACCCAACCTTGTGAATATGAGAAAGTTTTACTTGTGTTATCCCAATTGTCAGACAGTGTCTGACAATTTAAGTTGGTCTCATATTGGTGAATTGATAAAAGCCGACGATGAATTGGAACGCAGTTTCTATGAAAAGGAGTGTCTTGCACAGAAGTGGGATGTACGCACATTGAGACGGCAAATGAGTTCGGCACTATATCTGCGGTTGGCTTCAAGTAAAGACAAAAATGGCGTATTGACACTGGCAAGCGAGGGTATTACCATTCAAAAGCCGGAGGATGTGGTACGCGACAGTTATACATTGGAGTTCTTGGGGATTCCAGAAGACTACCGTTTCTCGGAAACTGAGTTGGAGCAGCGAATCATTGACCATCTTCAAATGTTTTTGATGGAAATGGGCAAGGGATTTGCTTTTGTGAAGCGGCAATTTCCCATAACGGTGAATAATCGGCACTATCATTGTGATTTGGTTTTTTACCACCGTATTTTGAAGTGTTTTGTGTTGGTTGACTTGAAGCGCGATGCGGTGCAACACGAGGATATTGGGCAAATGAACATGTATCTCGGCTATTTTGCCAAAGAGGAGAACATGCCCGATGACAATCCTCCCATCGGAATCATTCTTTCGCATTACAAGGATGAATTGTTGGTGGAGTATGCCACGTATGGCATAAGCACAAATCTGTTTGTCTCAAAATATGAATTGTATTTGCCCAACAAAGAAGAACTTAGACAAATTGTAGGCAAAATTGTTGACGAGGAAGAAAAATAATAATTGATTATGCCAAAGAAAAAATATACATTCATAGACTTGTTCGCGGGAGCAGGAGGCTTGTCTGAAGGTTTTATTCGGGCTGGATTTGTGCCTTTAGCTCATATTGAGATGGATCACTATGCTTGTGATACACTTAAAACTCGTGCTGCTTTTCACTATTTGAAAACAAACGGTAAAATAGACGTATATAAAAAGTACCTTTACGAAAAAAAAGAAAAGGAAGACGGAAGTAAATTATGGAATCAAGTTCCAAAAGAAATAACGGATTCAGTAATTCAAGCAACTATTGGAGAAAAAACAATAACAGACATATTTGAACAACTTGATAAGGTCGTTAATGGCGAAAAAGTAGATATTGTTATAGGTGGCCCACCTTGTCAGGCGTATTCAGTTGCAGGTCGCGCCAGAATGGGAAAAAACGTTGAAAACGACCCTCGCAACGAATTATACAAGTATTACGTTAAATTTTT
>CAJOKY010000297.1 GCA_905235425.1 uncultured Selenomonadaceae bacterium | reverse complement strand
ATTTTGAAATGTTCACGTCCACGCTTTTTTACAGTATTCACCAAAACCATGAGCTTATGAAAACCATTGCCGAAGCCTGCGCAAAAAATTTCGGCGTAAAATTTTTTTATGAAGACTTCCGCGCAGGTTGGCAGGAAGGCATTGAAATTTCTCACGAATTGGAATTGTATCGACAAAATTATTGCGGCTGTATTTTCAGCGAAGAGGAGCGATTCAGCAAGGATTTAAAGAAATTGCGCCGCGCCAAATTCCGCAATTTGACAAGCGATTTAAACGCATAAAAAAATTTCTGAATTATATTCACAATTACTTGACGCAAATGAAAAAACTCTGTAGAATAAATTTGAATGTGGTTCAATTTTTTGGGAGAAAAAATATCATGGAGCTTTCAAATTTTGACAAATCGCTTTTAAATCTTCTGCAGGGAAATTTGCCGGTATGCAAGAGACCTTTTGCGGAAATGGCGGCTAAACTCGGTACGGACGAAAATTTTGTATTAAACCGTGTGCGCGAACTCAAGGCGGCGGGATATCTGCGGCGAATCGGAACTTTTTTTAATTCGGATAATTTGGGTTATCGCGGCACGTTGGTAGCGTTGGAAGTCGAGCCTTCTGAAATCTGCGCGGTAGCACAGGCAGTAAACGGCTATTCAGAAGTCACGCATAACTACGAGCGCGAAGGCAAATTTAATCTTTGGTTCACGCTTTTAACATTGAACGCCGACCGCGAATCAAGCATACTGCAAGAAATAAAGTCCATGCGCGGCGTGGAAGATATGATTAATTTGAAGTCGAATAAAAAATTTAAAATAAATGTGCAATTCAAATTACAGTGACACAACAACGTTGACGGCGCCGGATAAAAAAATTATACAGGTGTTGCAGGAAGAATTTCCACTTTGCGAAGAGCCGTACAAAATTTTGGCAGAACGTGCCGGCGTAAGTGAGGAAGAATTTTTGGCGCGGGTAAACGATTTTGTACGCGAAAAAAAAATTCGTAAACTCGGCGCGGTACTGCAACATAGAACGGCAGGATTTAAATCAAATGCACTTTGCGCGTGGAATGTACCGCAGGAAAAACTTTCCGAAATAGGCGCGATTATGAGTGCGCACGCGGCAGTTTCGCATTGTTATGACAGAAATCCCGCGCCGAATTGGAATTATAATCTTTATACAATGATTCACGCCAAAACTAGGGAAGAGTGCGACGGCATCATTGCGGAACTTTCAAAATTGACCGGCATAACAAATTATCAAGTGATGTATTCTAAAAAAGAGTGGAAGAAAACTGCGATGAAATATTTTTCCGAAAGTTAGAGGTGACTTATTTTGAAGGCAGAACGCGGAGTCAGAGGAAATCTTGAAAAGTTTTTTGACATTACTCAACCTGTTAAGGTGACTTTGAAAATTAACGGTGCGGCGACGTACGATTTTACTTGTTTTGGCGTTGACGATAAAAATAAATTATCCGACGATAGGTATATGGTTTTTTATAATCAAACGCAATCGCCGCGCGGTGAAATTCGATACAATGAAGTTTCAAACGGCGTGGAATTTTTAATAGATCTTGAAGCGTTGCCTAGTACGATTCAGCGATTGGTTTTTACTGCCAGCATTGACGGCGCGGGAACTATGGGTGAAATTTCATCTCACGATCTGACAATTGAACAGGGGCAACGTGAAAAAATTATCGCGCAGTTCGGCGGCAAGGATTTTCAAAATGAAAAGGCGATAACGTCGATTGAGATTTACCGCAAAAATGATTGGCGCTTTCAAATTGTGGCACGTGGTTTTGACGGCGGACTTGATAAACTCTTGGAATTTTACGGCGGTGAACAGATTAAAGATGATGACGTTAAGCCGGAGCCTGCACCTGCGCCGAAGACTAAAAAAATTTCGCTTGAGAAAAAAATTCAAGAAGGTGCACCAAAATTAATTTCTCTCGTCAAGCCGCTTAAGGTTGAACTGGAAAAGCGGAATTTGCAAGAGACCATTGCAAAAGTCGCGTTGGTAATGGATATTTCCGGCTCTATGCATTCAAGTTACGACAACGGATCGGTGCAAGAAATTGTAAATAAAATTTTACCTATAGCAGTACAATTTGATGATGACGGCGAATTAGATTTTTGGTATTTCGGCGAAAAGTTTGAGCGCCGACCTTCTGTCAATATGGGCAATTATGAAAACGCCGTGCCTGCAGATTGGAATAAATTAATGAGAAAATTAGGCGGCGGCACAAATGCGCTAAGGGTGATGAATGACGTTATTGACGAATACAGAAACAGCGAACTTCCGGCGTATGTGATTTTTATAACTGACGGCGCGATTAGTTCAGATACGAAAGATGCGATTATCAGATCGTCCAAAATGCCGATTTTTTGGCAATTCGTCGGTATCGGCAACAGCGGCGAAGGATTTTTGGGCAGAATTTTTGGCGGCTACGGTATGCTTGAAAAGCTTGATACGCTGAAAAATCGTTACGTTGATAACACGCATTTTTTTGCGCTTGACGATTTTCGTCATGTTGACAATTCCGAACTTTATTCAAGGCTTTTAAATGAATTTCCGAATTGGTTAAAGGCGGCGCGCAGTAAAAATATTATGCGCTAATGACATATACGGTAATTGAATTTCTAATC
>CAJOKY010000296.1 GCA_905235425.1 uncultured Selenomonadaceae bacterium | reverse complement strand
TTTTATTTGCCTCCTTAGATTTTGTAACCAAATTGTTTTATCTGTTGCACATTATAAACCTTTTGGTTGTAATGTCAACCCCTTTTAAAAACTTTTTTTTATTTTTTTTGAAAGTTGGATTTTGTCGGAGGGAGAAGACTTGCTAGGTATTATATACACGACGCAGAGCGGCGATACTTGGGACATCATAGCGCATAAAGTTTTTGGCGATTGCCGATATACAGAGAATTTGATAAATGCTAATCGTGACTATATCACGACATTTATATTTTCGGCAGGAGTAAAATTAAATATTCCTGCGATTGATAAAACTACAACAAAGACGCTTCCCCCCTGGAAGCGTTAATTTTTTGGAGGTATGAAAAAATGAAATTAGGCGGAAACGAATTCACCATTACAACCAATTTGACAAAACTGTCGCAGAGAGTAGCGTCTGCACTTGCTACGCTTGAAAACCCCGACATTGTAGGCGCCCGCTACGAGGGATTGGTTTATGTCGGCAAGCAAACTGTGAAAGGCGTCAATTATTGGTTTATTGCCGAGCAAACACTTATTACACGCGAGCCGGAAACCCATATTGTCAAAATTGCAGTCAATGACTTCAAAGGCAAAATGGAAATTGCGGCAGGTTCCATTGAAAGAATTTTTTAAAATCTGATTAGGTAGGAGGCGGCTTTAATGTCTACAAGGAGAGTGCAGGCGTACATTTACGTTAATGGAAAAAATATCACGGACGAAATATCAAGCTACGTTAAAGCCGTGTCCTATACAGATAATCTCAGCGGAGAAGCAGACACAGCCGAAATTAACCTTCACGATGTCGATCACGTTTGGCGTGAAGATTGGTTCCCACAACGCGGTGATACTGCGATGATTGAACTTGTACGGCTTGATTGGAACGGCGAAATTGATATCGAGGTGCTAAATGTCGGCTCGTTCGAAATTGATGAATGTGTCAACAAATACAGTCAAGGCGGCGGAAATGAATGTACCGTAAAGCTAAATTCCATTTCCAATAATACGGGCTTGCGTAGCATTAATGAAAGTCGAAGTTGGGAGAAAGTCAAGCTGTCTAAAATCGCAGGCGACATAGCGGCAGAGGCGGGTTTAGCTTTGTTTTACGACACAAAGGAAGACCCTGAAATTGAACGCGCCGAACAATCGGAAAAATCCAATTTGGCTTTTCTGCAGAAATTATGTACCGACAACTACTTGATTTTGAATGTTTCTGATAACAAATTGATTATTTGCGACGAGAAAAAACTTGAAGAGCAAGAGCCGGTTATAAGCTTACATTACGCTGAAGATGCTATAAAATCTATGTCGGCAAGGGCGACGATTAGCAAAATTTATCGTGCTTGCGAAGTGAATTATAAACACGGAAAAAAAAGCGAGGAAATCAGCGCGCGGTACGAAGACCCTTCCAAAGAAAAAGGAATGGTCTTGAAGATAAACAAAAAGGTTTCGACGCAGGCGGAGGCTGAAAAATTAGCTCGTAACGAATTAAGACAAAAAAATAAGGAAGAGAACAAAATTTCTCTTTCCCTTATTGGCAGATTTTGTTATTTGAGTGGCAACGTCATTGAATTACTCGGTTACGGCGGGTTCGACGGGAGATATATTATTGAAAAAAGTAGTCACAAGGTCGGTGGCAGTGGTTACACCGTCGATATTGACTGCCGAAAGTGCTTGACTTTTTGATTGATAATTTTGCACCCGCAATTTTGCGCCGCACTTTTTAGAGCAGGTTTGAGTTAGGTGCGAAAGTGGACGTTCAAAAATTACACCACAAACAGGACAAGTCTTAGTAATGTAATGCTCGGTGTGTTTATTAATGTGCAAGAGTTTACTGGCGCAACTATGTGAACAACATTTTTGATGATTGCTTTTGAAAGTTTCAAAATTTTTCCCGCAAACAGGGCATTTTTTAATTTTCCGGTGACGAATCGAAACTAACTTGCGTCCGCATTTAAAAGAGCAGGTTAATGACTTTTTTGCAGTGCGACGAGTAATTTTTTTTCCACAAACCAGACAATGATAACTAACAAACGGTGAACCGTGTTGCAGTGCATGTTCAGATTTAGTCAGCATTATCAGATTAGAAATGTTGTTGTTGTCTTTATTTTCATCGATATGATGAATTTCGTAATCTGCAGGGATTTCACCCTTATAATAATTATATACAATTCGATGAATTGCGAGGTCTTTTTTGTAATGCCCGTCTTTCTTTTTTCTAAAAGTTAAACCGTCAAACTTTTGGTGCGTGTCGTCGATAATTTCAACTTTAGGCGGCTCAGTCAAGTCACGTTCCAAAACGGCAATGCGGTGACGTTCAAAGTCATTTTCGGCGGCATTTTTGAGAGTTTGAAGAGCCGCGATAACTTCAGGGGTAAATTCCATAAAAATCAATCCTTTCTTGACTTTATACCGCAGGATTGATAAAATACAAATGCAAAATTCCTGCGGGTATTCATTTTTGACGATTGAATTTTACCACAGGAATTTTCGCTTTTCAAGATATATTTAGCGCCGGAATGGCGCTTTTTTAGCAGGTGATTAAATGTCGAAAGTGCAACAATTAAACGAGTGCAAAGAAATAGACACGCGGCAATTTGCAGATGATAAATTTGAACATACCTGCCCACGTTGCGG